>DASSLZ010000132.1:0-4837 GCA_035689165.1 Candidatus Eiseniibacteriota bacterium
GGCCCTTCCATCTATGGGAATGGGTTGGGTGGGGAACCGCCCGATTCCCGTGGGAAGGCCAATTGGAGGAGGAGGGCCCCCCGCTTGGGCTTCTACGAGGATTTTATTGCGGTCTAAGGGCGCGAGACCTCGAGCATGTCGGTCCATTCACGGACCTGACGCTCGGCTTCTTCGCGCGCGATTCCATAGTGCTCCTGGAGCTTGCCGACGAGCTTGTCCCGGCGTCCGCCGATGACGTCGACTTCGTCGTGCGTGAGACGGCCCCACTGTTCCCGGACGCGTCCCTTGAATTCCTTCCAGTTGCCTTCAACGGTGTCCCAGTTCATGTCATGCCTCGCTGGAGCTGATCGCTTGAAATGTGCACCAGGTGAGCCCGCACGGAACGTCCTGCTGGCTCAACGGCACCCGTGATTGCTGGAATGTCGTTTCAGGTATCTGGAGCCGGGTCGAGTTGCCTTCGCTCCGTGAACTCGTCGGATGGCTGACTTAGCAGCCTCCGTGCCGATTCCAGACTCCGTGTAACTCATTGGGAACAGAGGGGGAGCGCGTGCAGCCGCTCCCCGTCCCCGTGTAACTCCTGGAAAACCCGCTGTACCGTGTACAAATGGGATCGCTCAGGCGCGGCCGACCTTCTCGGCACCGGCGGCTTCCAGGATGTCCTTCGCCAGCTTCTGCCGATCATCGTGGGCATAGACGCCCAGCAGGATGCCGCCCTTCGCGATCTCCTTGTCGTAGAACTTGGCTTCGTGCTCGGGGAGACCGAGCCCGATCAAAGCACCCGTCAATCCGCCGGCTGCGGCCCCGGCTCCGAGCCCGGCCAGCGCGGCGACGACCGGTCCGGCAGCAACGAGCGCGAGACCGGGGATGGCGAGCGATCCGACCGCGGCGAGTCCCGCCGCGACCGCGCCGATGACGCCTCCGACCGTGGCCCCGGTCGCCGTTCCCTCCGGAACCTTCGTCCCCTTCTTCATGGCGAACTCACGTCCGCGGGTGGACTCCGACATGAGCAGGCTGACGTCCTCCGGCGCGAACCCGGCGCGGGTCAGCTCATCCACGGCCATCTCGGCCGCGGCTCTCGAATTGAAGATGGCCGTCACGAGTTTCGACATGGCTTCCTCCTGGCTCGATTGAAAGAAAGGACGCGCTCGTTGTTCGCTGCTGCCGCGTTGTGGGTGCGGCCCATGTACGGGCCGGCTCGATCGCAGGGTTCGTGCCACGCCGAGGCCGCGCCGGCAACGCATGGAGAGCGCCCATCCGAACCGCCCGGCCGGGCATGTGTTCTGCTAAACGGGGGTCGGGCCGGTCACGTCACCCATTGCCCTGCTCCAATGCTCCTCCGAGCGCGGAGGTCCGTCCTTTCATGAAGATCGCCCAGGTCGCTCCACTCCACGAGTCGGTCCCGCCCCGGCTCTACGGCGGAACGGAGCGCGTCGTCTCGTATCTCACCGAGGAGCTCGTTTCCCTCGGACACCAGGTCACGCTGTTCGCAAGCGGCGATTCCGTAACCGCCGCCGAGCTGATCCCCGGATCGCCCACGGCGCTCCGGCTGAACGCCTCCGCCGGCGATCCGATCGCCGCGCACGTGCTGCTGCTCGAAAAGGTGTTTCAGCAGGCGCACCGCTTCGACGTGGTTCACTTCCACTGCGACTACCTTCACTTCCCGCTCTCGCGCCGGAGCCGCCTTCCGAACGTCACGACGCTGCACGGCCGGCTGGATCTGCCGGACCTGGAGCCGCTCTACCGCGAATTCGCGAACCTTCCGCTCGTCTCGATCTCGAACGCCCAGCGAACGCCGATCCCGTGGGCCGGGTGGCGGGCGACGGTCTATCATGGACTGCCGGAGTCGGCATGGACGCCGCGGCTCGACCCGGGCGGCTATCTCGCCGTGCTGGGGCGCGTCTCCCCGGAGAAAGGGGTCGACGTCGCGATCGAAATCGCGCGGCGCGCCGGGGTCCCGCTGCGCATCGCGGCGAAGGTGGACCGCGCCGACCAGGACTACTTCGACGCGGTGATCCGCCCGCTCCTGCGTGAGCCGGGCGTGGAGTTCCTGGGTGAGATCGGCGAAGGGGACAAGGAAGCGTTCCTGGGCGGCGCGATGGCGCTCCTCTTCCCCATCGACTGGCCCGAGCCGTTCGGGCTGGTCATGATCGAGGCCATGGCGTGCGGCACGCCGGTCATCGCTTACCGGCGCGGATCGGTCCCGGAAGTGCTCGACGACGGAGCGACGGGGTATGTGGTGTCCGACGTGGCGCAGGCCGTGACGGCCGTCGAGCGGCTCGAGGCGATCGACCGCTCGCGCGTGCGGCGCGTTTTTGAGCGCCGCTTCTCGGCGCGCCGCATGGCGCGGGACTACCTCGATGTGTACGCCGGAATCGCACAACCGGAGCACCCGAGAGCCTATGCCGACCGAAGCTGACGATCTCATCCAGATCCAGGACCAGTTCTACATCCTGGCCAGCTCGACGCGCATCGACGACCGCACGCACGTCCTGAAGCACGGGGACTCGATGGCGGTCCTGGACCGCTTCGGCGACGTGGCGCCGGTGGGCTTCGGCGAGCTGGGCCTCTATCACGACGGCACCCGCTTCCTCTCCCGGCTGGGGCTCACGATCGGCTGGCATCGTCCGCTCCTGCTCTCCTCCACGGTGACGCGGGACAACACCCGGGTGATCGTGGACCTCACGAATCCCGATCTCCCCATCGCCGAGGGGGTCGTGATCCCGCGCGGCACGCTGCACGTGTCGCGGGAGATGCTCCTCTGGGACGGCGTCTGCTACGAGCGGCTCCGCGTCGCGAACCACGGCCTGGCCACGCTGACGGTGCCGCTGGGCCTCACCTTCGACGCCGACTTCGCCGACATTTTCGAGGTCCGCGGCACCAAGCGCGCCCAGCGGGGACGGCGCCTGCCCCCGGAGAACGAGTCGCCCGCCGTGCTGCGCTTCGACTACGACGGGCGGGATCACGTGCGGCGCACGACGCGGATCGTCTGCTCCACGCCGGCGGATACGGCGTCGGGAGGTGAACTTCGCTTCGATCTCCACCTGGAGGAGCACTCGTTCTGGGAGCTCCTCACCACGTTCGCTTTCGAGACCGGGCGGGCGCGTCCGGAGCCGGTGGCCTACGACGAGGCGCTCGGGTGCCTGGCGCGCTCGTTGGAGCAGGGCTGCCGCGGCGACTGCGGCATCCGGTCGTCCAACGCCTTCTTCAACGACTGGCTCCGCCGCTCCCTGGCCGACATCCACATGATGACCACCGACACGCCGACCGGCCCCTACCCCTACGCGGGCGTGCCCTGGTTCAGCACTCCCTTCGGTCGCGACGGGATCATCACGGCCCTGCAGACGCTCTGGGTCAACCCCTGGATCGCGCGCGGCGTGCTCGCCTATCTCGCGGCCACGCAGGCCGACACCGTGGACGAGGAGCGGGACGCCCAGCCGGGCAAGATCCTCCACGAGGCGCGCGGCGGCGAGATGGCGGCCCTGGGCGAGGTGCCCTTCGGCCGCTACTACGGGAGCGTCGACGCCACGCCGCTGTTCGTGGTGCTGGCCGGCGCCTATTACGAGCGCACGGGCGACCGCGAGCTGGCCGCGGCGCTATGGCCCCACGTCGAGCGCGCGCTCGCGTGGATCGAAGGGGACGGCGATCCCGACCGGGACGGTTTCGTCGAGTACGCGCGCCGCTCGTCCACGGGACTGGTGCAGCAGGGGTGGAAGGACTCCTACGACTCGGTCTTCCACGCGGACGGCTCGCTCGCCGAGCCGCCGATCGCGCTCTGCGAAGTACAGGGCTACGTGTTCGCTGCCTACCACGCGGCGGCCACCCTGGCCGGCGTCCTGGGCGACGAGAGCGAGTCGGCGCGGCTGGTCATGCGCGCCGAGGCTCTGCGAGCGCGCTTCGAAGAGGCCTTCTGGTGCGAGGAAATCGCCTCGTACGCGCTCGCGCTCGACGGCGCCAAGAAGCCCTGCCGCGTGCGCACGTCGAACCCGGGCCACTGTCTCTACACGGGCATCGTCTCCAAGGAGCGCGCCGCGCGAATGGCCGACACGCTCATGAGCGAGGACTTCTTCACGGGATGGGGGCTGCGCACCGTCTCGACGCGCGAAGCCCGGTACAACCCGATGTCCTACCACGACGGATCGGTCTGGCCCCACGACAACGCGATCGTCGCGGCCGGGCTCTCGCGGTATGGGTTCCGCCACGCGGCGTCCCGCCTGCTCGGGGGGCTCTTCGACGCCACCCTCCACTTCGAGCTTCACCGCACCCCGGAGCTCTTCTGCGGCTTCGCGCGCCGGTCGGGGGCGGGCCCCATTCTCTACCCGGTCGCCTGCGCTCCCCAGTCCTGGTCCGCCGGCGCGCCCTTCCTGTTCCTGCAGGCCTGCCTCGGCCTCACCGTCGACGCCCCGCGCCGCACCATCACGCTGCACCGCCCCGAGCTGCCCGAGAGCGTGGAGCAGATCACGCTCGGCGAGCTGGTCGTCGGCGACGCCCAGGTCGAGCTTTCGTTCCAATCTCATGAGCACGGGGTCGATGTGAACGTCATGCGCAAACGGGGCGAAGTCGAGGTCATCGTCATCAAGTAGCTAGCGTCGCTGAACCCTGCCTGTGCGCGCGGCGTCTCGACGGGCGGCCGGGCGCACTGCGTTTTGGCGCGAGGGGAGGCAACGCTCCGGGCGCTTGTCCTCGCCCGGCGTTGCGGCCTGCCGACGGCATCGAGATGGCGGGGCGATGGTCGCTTCGCTCCCTCGCTCCGACTACCTCAAGTTCGGGTCCGGTCGCTGTGTCCTCATGGCTCCCTCATGTCACGGGATACGGGGCCGCAGCATGGAAGAGATCACGC
>DASSLZ010000133.1:0-12187 GCA_035689165.1 Candidatus Eiseniibacteriota bacterium
ACCGAGATGGGATATCCCGAGCCTCCGCCCGTGGCGAAGGCCGCGGAGTCCGCGTTCCTCGAGCTCGCCCGCGCGCTGCCGGGCGCTCCGGCTACGCCGAAGTAGCGCGCGCCGCGAAGCGCGCGCGGAGCGGCCGCCAGAGCTCGCTCACGAAGACGCCGGCCAGGATGAGCGCGGCCCCGGCCAGCTCCCGCGGCGTCATCCGCTCGCCGAAGAACGAGACGGCGAAGATCGCGGCGAAGATCGGCTCGGTCGCGTAGAGGACGCCGGCCTTGACCGAAGAGGTCCGGGCCAGCGCCCACGTCTGGACCACGATGATGAAGGCGGTCGCGACGATGCCCAGATAGAGCAGGACGCCCCAGGGGATCGCGCGCGCCGGCGTCGTCGCCCCGCCTCCGGCCAGCACCAGCGTCCATCCCGCCGCCGCGCCCACCACGGTCTGGAGCACGCTGATCGGCACGGCCGGGCTGCGCTTCCCCGCCACGTGGGTCACGACGATCTGCACCGCGAAGGCGGCCGCGCACGCCAACGTCCAGAGCTCCCCCTTCTGGAGCGAAAAGCCCGCGTCGGCCGAGAAGAGCACGAGGCCGGCCACCGCGAGCAGGACGCCGAGCGATTCCCCCATCACGGGCCGCGTGCGGAGTGCGGCGAATGCGACGAAGGGCACGAACGCGATGCTCATCGAGGTGATGAACGCCGACCGCGAAGCGGTCACGGTGCGAAGCCCGATGACCTGGGTGATGTAGCCGACGGCGACCACGATGCCGATGGTGAGGCCGTCCTGGATCCACTCCGGGCGCCAGCCGCGCAGCCTCCGGAAGTAGATCAGCGCGAGGACCACGGCGGCGATGGTGAAGCGGAGCGCGACGAGCTCGGCCGGGGAGACCGCGTGCAGGGCGTCGCGCAGGAGGGCGAAGGTCGTCCCCCAGATGGCGCAGATGAACAGGAGGGCGACGTCGGCGCGGCTCAACGCGGCCGGACCGTCACCCCGCGGCGACGCGGCGGCGGCGCGTCCGCGTCCCCTTCATGTTCAGGGCCTTGATCTCGAACGCGAGACTTTCCAGCTCGATGGAGAGGTTCACGGTGCGGAGGGCGACGGTCGGAGGAACCTGGATCCGCCGGTGCGCGAAGTTGAGGACGCCGCGCATGCCCGCCGCGACCATCCGGTCGGCCACCATCTGCGCGGCGCGCGCGGGGACCGCGATGATCCCGATCTCGATGCCGAGGCGGGCCGTTTCGGTTTCGAGGTCGTCGATGTGCCGGACGATCAGATCGCGCCAGTCCTGCCCGACGCGGTCGGCGCTCACGTCGAACACGCCGACGAAGTCGAAGCCCTGCCGGCGGAATTCCTTGTAGGAGAAGAGCGCCGATCCCATGTTCCCGGCGCCGACCAGGGCGACCCGCCAGCGGCGGTTCAGCCCCAGGATGAGGCGGATCTCCTTCTTCAGGCGCGCGACGCCGTAGCCCAGGCCGCGCTTTCCGAAGTTGCCGAAGTAGGAGAGGTCCTTCCGGACCTGGGCCGAGGTGACGCCGCTCTCGCGGGCGAGCCCCTGGGAGGAGACGGTCCGCTGCCCTTCGATCTCCAGCGCTTCGAGGACACGGTAATACGCCGAGAGCCGACGGACGGTCGACGTCGGAATGCGTGGGTCCAGCCTACGCCTCCTCGCCCTCGGCCGACTCTTCCACCTTGGCGACGTCGATCAGCTGGTCGCCCGGCTCCAGGTTGATGAGCCGCACCCCCTGCGTGTTCCGCCCGATCTCGGAGATGCCGGCCACCTGCGTGCGGATGACCATGCCGCCGCGCGTGATCAGCATCACCTCGTCGTCGGGCACCACTTCCAGCGCCGCCACGACGCGGCCGTTCCGGTCGTTGGCCTGGATCGAGATGATCCCCTTGCCGCCGCGCCCGGTGATGCGGTACTCGCTGATCGGCGACCGCTTGCCGTAGCCATTCTCCGTGGCGACCAGGAGCGACGCCTCGCGGCGCACCGCGATGACGCCCACCACCGCGTCGTCGCCCTCGATCGTCACGCCCCGCACGCCACGCGCGGTGCGACCCATCGGGCGCACGTCGGTCTCCTGGAAGCGGATCGCCTTGCCGTCCCGCTTGGAGAGGATGATCTCCTGCGTCCCGTCGGTGAGCACCGCGTCGATCAGCTTGTCCTCGCCGTCCACCCCGATCGCCACGATGCCGCCGCGGCGGGGATTGGAATAGGCCGAGAGCGGCGTCTTCTTTACGATGCCGCGCGCGGTGGTCATGAGAATGAAGTGCTTGTCGTCGAACTGCTTCACCGGAAGCACCGCCGCCACGCGCTCCTGCTGGGACATCTCCACCAGGTTCACGACGGCCTTCCCCTTCGCGGTGCGGCCGGCCTGCGGGATCTCGTGCACCTTGAGCCAGTGAACGCGCCCCTTGTCGGTGAAGACCAGGATGTAGCTGTGCGTCGAGGCGATGAAGAGGTGCTGGATGAAATCCTCTTCTTTGGTGCCGGCGCCGGTCACGCCGCGTCCGCCGCGCCGCTGGCTCCGGTAGGTCGTCACGGGAAGCCGCTTGATGTAGCCCGCGTGGCTGATCGTGATGACCATGTCCTCTTCGGCGATCAGGTCCTCGACCTCGAACTCGCCGGAGGCGGACTCGATCCGGGTGCGGCGATCGTCGCCGAAGCGCTCGCGGATCCCCGCGAGCTCCTCCTTGATGATCCCGAGCACGAGCGCGGGGCTCTCGAGGATGGCCCGGAGCCGGTCGATCAGCTGGATCACCTCGAGGTACTCGTCCTCGATCTTCTTCCGCTCCAGCCCGGTCAGCCGCGAGAGCCGCATCTCGAGGATGGCGCTCGCCTGGATCTCCGACAGCCCGAAGGTGCTCATCAGCCCCTGGCGCGCCGCCTCGACGTTGGCCGAGGCCTTGATCAGCGCCACGATCTCGTCGATGTGGTCGAGGGCGATCTTGAAGCCCTCGAGGATGTGCGCCCGCTTCTCCGCCTCGTTCAGGTCGAAGCGCGTGCGGCGCACCACGACTTCCTGCCGGTGCGCCACGTAGTGCTGGATCATCTCCTTCAGCGTCATCGTCTGCGGCCGGTTCCCGACCAGCGCGAGCATGTTGGCGCCGAAGGTGGTCTGCATCTGCGTGTGCTTGAAGAGCTGGTTCAAGATGACGCGCGGCTGCGCGTCGCGCTTCAGCTCGATCACGATCCGCATCCCCTCGCGATCCGACTCGTCGCGCAGGTCGGAGATGCCGTCCAGGGTCCCGTCCTTGACGAGGTCGGCGATCTTTTCCAGGAGCGCCGCCTTGCTCACCATGTACGGGATCTCGGTGACGATGATCGCCTCGCGGTCCTTCTTGTACTCCTCGATCGTCGCGTTGGAGCGGACCGTGATGTGCCCGCGACCCGTCGTGTAGCAGTCGAGGATCCCCTGCCGGCCGTAGATGATCCCGGCCGTCGGGAAATCAGGGCCCTGCACGATCCGGAGCAGATCCTCGATCGGGCAGTCGGGGTTGTCGATGACGTGGATCGTGGCGTCCACGATCTCGCGCAGGTTGTGCGGCGGCACGTTGGTCGCCATGCCGACCGCGATCCCCGAGGACCCGTTCACGAGCAGGTTCGGGACGGCCGACGGAAGGACGACGGGCTCCTCGCGGGACTCGTCGTAGTTCGGCCGCATGTCCACCGTGTCCTTCTCGATGTCGCGGAGCATCTCCTCCGCGAACTCGGTCAGGCGCGCCTCGGTGTACCGCTCGGCCGCCGGAGCGTCCCCGTCCACCGAGCCGAAGTTCCCCTGGCCGTCCACCAGCGGGTAGCGCATGGAGAACGACTGCGCCAGGCGGACCATCGTCTCGTAGACGGCCGCGGTGCCGTGCGGATGATAGTTGCCGGTCACGTCGCCGGTGATCTTGGCGGACTTGCGGAAGGGACGGTCGTGGAGGAGGTTCAGCTCGCGCATCGCCACCAGGATCCGGCGATGGACGGGCTTCAACCCGTCGCGCACGTCGGGCAGCGCACGGGACACGATGACCGACATCGAGTAGTCGATGTAGGAATTCCGCATCTCGTCTTCGACGTAGATCGGAATGATCTTCTCGTTCGTGGCCATGCGTTACGGTTCTCCCTGCTCGAGGATCGGCAAGCGGATCAGATGTCCAGGTTCTTCACGCTGTCCGCGTATTCTTCGATGAACTTGCGCCGGGGCTCGACCTGGTCGCCCATCAGGATGGTGAAGATCTGATCGGCTTCCACCAGGTCGTCGAGCGTCACCTTGGAGACGCTCCGGAACTCGGGGTCCATCGTCGTCGACCAGAGCTGGTCGGGGTTCATCTCGCCGAGCCCCTTGTAGCGCTGCATGTGGATGCCCTTCCGCCCGATCTCCTCCAGCGCCTTCTCGCGCTCCGCGTCGTTGTAGGCGTAGCGCACGTCCTTGCCCTTGGCGATCCGGTAGAGCGGCGGCATGGCGATGTAGATGTAGCCGCGCTCGATCAGCGGCCGCATGTGGCGGAAGAAGAACGTCAGGAGCAGCGTCCGGATGTGGGCGCCGTCCACGTCGGCGTCGGTCATGATGATGATCTTGTGATAGCGCGCCTTGTCGGCGTCGAAGTCGTCGTCGATCCCGGTGCCGAGCGCGGTGATGATGGTCCGGATCTCCTCGTTGGAGAGCATCTTGTCCAGCGAGGCCTTCTCCACGTTCAGGATCTTGCCCTTCAGGGGCAAAATCGCCTGGTACTTGCGGTCGCGGCCCATCTTGGCCGAGCCGCCGGCCGAGTCTCCCTCGACCAGGTAGATCTCGCATTCGGCGGGGTTGGTGGACTGGCAGTCGGCCAGCTTTCCGGGGAGCGAGCCCCCGTCCAGGATGCTCTTCCGGCGCGCGAGATCGCGCGCCTTGCGCGCCGCTTCGCGCGCGCGGGCGGTCTGGATGCACTTGTCGACGATCTTCCGCGCGACGCCGGGATTCTCCTCGAAGTAGTTCCGGAGCCCTTCTCCGACGACCGACTGGACCACGCCCTTGGCCTCGGTCGTCCCGAGCTTGGCCTTGGTCTGTCCCTCGAACTGGGGATCGTGGAGCTTCACGCTCACGACGGCGGTCAGCCCCTCGCGCACATCGTCGCCCCCGAGCGTGATGTCCTTGAGCCCCTTGGTGAGCCCCTCGCGCTCGGCGTAGCTGTTGATGGTGCTGGTGAGCGCGGTGCGGAACCCGATCAGGTGCGTGCCGCCCTCGACGGTGTTGATGTTGTTCACGAAGCTGAAGACGTTCTCGACGTAGCCGTCGTTGTACTGGATGGCGATCTCGACCGCCATCCGGTCGCGCTCGCGCTGGTGATAGATCGGCTCGGGGTGGAGCACCGTCTTGTTCGTGTTCAGGTACTTCACGAACGACGCGATCCCCCCCTCGTACTGGAAGTCGTGCTTCTTCCCGGTCCGCTCGTCGGTGAACTGGATGCGGATGCCCTTGTTCAGGAACGCGAGCTCGCGCAGGCGCTGGGAGAGGGTGTCAAAGTTGTAGTCCAGCGTCTCGAAGATGTTCGCGTCGGGCCGCCAGGTGACCGTGGTTCCGGTCTCCTCGGTAGGTCCCAGCTCCGCGAGCTCGGTCTTCACGATGCCGTGCTCGTAGCGCTGGTGGTAGCGCTTGCCGTCGCGGCGCACCTCGACCTCGAGCCAGTCGGAGAGCGCGTTCACGACCGAGACGCCGACGCCGTGCAGCCCGCCCGAGACCTTGTAGCTGGACTCGTCGAACTTGCCGCCGGCGTGCAGCGTGGTCATGACCACTTCGAGCGCGGGGCGTCCCTGCGCCGGATGGACGTCCACCGGGATGCCGCGGCCGTCGTCCACCACCGTGACACTCGAATCGGAATGGATCGTGACCTGCACGTTGGCGCAGAAGCCGGCGAGCGCCTCGTCCACGGAGTTGTCGACCACTTCGTAGACCAGGTGGTGCAGCCCGGTCTGGCCGGTCGAGCCGATGTACATGGCCGGACGCTTGCGGACGCCCTCCAGCCCTTTCAGGACCTGGATGTTCCGCGCGTCGTAGGAATGGCCGTCGCCGTCGGGCGGGGCCGCGGACTTCGGTGTATTCGAGGGATCGGGGGGCTGGGCCAAGCTCAACGCCTCCTCACTCTTCGGACTCAATTCGTTCCTCCTTGAAACGCATCGGGACGAGCCGGATGGACTTGAGTCGGGCCGAGTCGGGGAGGCGCCGGTTCAGCGCTTCCAGGACTCCCTGGCGGAGCACCGCCAGGTGGCCCATCCAAACGGCACCCTGCACTTCCACGAGAAGCTCACCGTCGCGCACCCCCACGGGGCGGGTGCGCCGCGCGACCTCGGGACCGACCACCGCCGTCCACTCATCGGTCGCCTGCGCGCCCTGGAAGCGGCTCTCCATGCGGATCCCGGCGAGCACGTCGTCCAGGAACCCGCCGACCGCCTCCATCTCGCCGGCGCCGCGGCGCGGCGGACGGTCGGGCTTCATGCCGCCCCCGCGCAGGCCGCGAGGGTTTCGATGGGCAGCGACGCGACGCGGTCGGGGGCGACCGTCAGCGCGCGGCATGCGGTGACGATCATCTGGCTCGACTCCGGGATCAGCGCCAGGATCGGTCCGATCCATCGCGCATCCAGCTCGGATTCGGGGTCGTCGAGCAGGACCACCGGGGCTTCGTCGAGCCGCTCTTCCAGGACCCGCGCCAGCGCCAGCCGGAGCAGGATCGCGTAGAGGCGCGAGTAGCCGCGCGAGGCCCCTTCGGCCAGCTCCATCCCTCCGATCCGGCAGACGAGACGCGCCCGGTGCGGCCCTTCGGCCGTCCACCCCAGCCGCGCGTCGCGGATGCGCATCGCCTCGAGCCGCGCGGCGCGCTCGTCGGGCGTTCCGGCGCCGGCGCTCACGTATTCGAGCACCGGGTTCAGGCTCGGGTCCACGCGAGCCGACAGGGCGCGCATGCCGGCGTGCAGATCGGCCGCGAGCGCGGCACGGCGGCGATCGAGCTCCGCGCCTGCGCGTGCGAGAATGGCTTCCCAAACCCCGATTTCGGGATCGGCGGCTTCCGCGGCCGCGGCGACGCCGCGTCCGCGATACATCAGAAGCCGATTGCGCTGTTTCAGCGCGGTCGTGTACTCGCGGAGCGAGCCGACGTAGGCGGGCTCGAGCTGGCAGAGCGCCACGTCGAGGAAGCGGCGCCGTTCGGGGACCCCGCCGCCGAACACGGAGACGTCGTCCACGGAGAAGTGGACGGTGGGGAAACGCCCGAGCAGGTCGGTAAGCCGCGGCAGCGCTTCTCCGTCCACCCGCACCTCCCGCACCCCCTCCCGCGACCCGCGCGCGAGCAGCTCGCGCCGCACGCCGCCCCGTCCCGCGACCACGCCGCGGATCTCGAACGCGTCCGCGCCGCTTCGGATCAGCTCCCGGTCCCGCGCCCCGCGAAAGGAGCGGCCGAGCGACAGGAGAACGGCGGCCTCGATCCAGTTCGTCTTCCCGGAGCCGTTCGGCCCCAGGATCAAGGCGCTTCCGTCGCCGACGACGGTTCTGGCCTCACGGTGATTTCGGAAATCGCGCAGCTCGAGGCTTTGTAGTCGCACGCGCTCAGCCGGCCAGCCGGAGGGGCATGACCAGGCAGAGGAGCCCTTCCAGGGCCGGAGTTCCCTTCGCGTCCGTGGGCGCCCCCGGCACCAGGAGACCGGCCGTGACGGGCGTGTTCAGCTGCACCGTCACTTCCTCGGAATCCATGGTCCGGAGGATATCGAGCAGATAGCCGGCGTTGTAGCCGATCTCGAGATCCTCGGCGTCGTAGCGGACGTCGAGCGATTCGTTCGCCTCGCCCTGATCGGGCGTCTGGACGATGAGCGTCAGCTTGTTCCGCGTCACGGCGAACTTCACTTGGCGGGTCAGGCTGTCGGAGAAGACGGAGACGCGGTCGAGGGACGACGCCAGGTCGACCGTCTTCACGTGCAGGTGCTTGTTGTTGTTCTTGGGCAGCACCTGTTCGTAGTTGGGGAACGGACCTTCGATCAGCTTCGTCGTGAGCGAGGTTTTGCCCACCGTGAACCGCGCGTGGTTCTTGGACAGCTCGACGTGCACCGGATCGGCGCTCTCCGCCACCAGCCGGTGCAGATGGGTCAACGCCTTCAGCGGAACGATGACGTCGCCCTTCAAGGCGCCTTTCACCGCGCCCGGATGCTTCAGCGTGGCGCGCGCGAGGCGATGTCCGTCGGTCGCGACGAGCCGGATCTCTCCTTCCGCCACCTGGAGCAGGGCGCCGTTCAGCGCGGGACGCGTCTCGTCGGTGGAGACGGCGTAGATCGTGCGCTTGATCATCCGCTCGAGCTGCTTCGCATCGATCGTCAGCGCCGTGTCGGGCGCCACGTTCACGCGCGCGGGAAACTCCTCGGGGCGGATGCAGAGGAACTTGAACCGTCCCGATTTGCTGACGACGTTCAGCGTCAGATCCTTCGCTTCCAGCTTCAGCTCTTCCTTCGGAAGCTTGCGGACCAGCTCGAGGAGCTTCTTGGCCGGCACCGTGAGGGCCGCCTCGGCTTTGACGTCGGCCATCGCGCGGGTCGTGACCGAAAGGTCCAGGTCGGTGGCCGTCATCTGCAAACCTTCGTCCGTGGCTTCCACGAGAATATTGGCGAGCACGGGAAGCGTCGTTCTGCTGGGAACGGCGCTCGAGATGAGGCTCAACGCCTGCAACAGCTCCGTCTGCGCGATGGAGCATTTCATGGCCACGTCCTGTGCGATTGTCATGTGTCTAAGTCCCTTTAGCTATTGGTGGTTGCGGTCGCGTCGGGGTGGCTGGTTCCTCGCTCTGGATTATAGGTTTTCGGGGGGTCTTGGAACAACAGGAAAGGGGTCACCTTTTCGGGAGGTTTTCCACACGGTTCAGGGGGCCTAAGACAAGATAGGTACCATGAATAGAAGCAGTAGTTGTAGGGGGTGTGGACGGTGGGGGCGGGAACAGGGCTGGCATGGGTAATTTGTTGTCCCGCTTGCCATTCCCAAATTCGTTTCGGTCGCGGGGAGGTAGGGACGGGATGGGGATGGTGGCGAGGTTGTCCCGATCCGTCCCCAGGACCGCGGCGGAGCTCGGAAAAAAGCCCTCCGTCCACGGGCCATCCACAGGAAATCGAAACGGGCGCCGCTCTCGCGACGCCCGTCATTTCGCGACCGCACGAACGCGCGCGGCCGATGTTTTGGATCGGTCGAATTAGGCGGTGAGCTGCGCCATCAGCTCTTCGACCACGCCGCGCATCTCGGGATCGTTCGATATCAGCGCCTCGATCTTCTGGCAGGCGTGCAGCACCGTCGTGTGGTCGCGCCCGCCGAACTTGGCGCCGATCTCGGCCAGCGAGAGATCGGTGAGCGTGCGCGCGATGTACATCCCGATCTGGCGCGGGAACGCGATCGTATCGGTGCGCCGCTTGCCGCGCAGCGATTCCTCGGTCACGTTGAAATGCCGCGAGACGATCCGCTGGATGTCGTGCACGTCGAAGCGGACCAGGTCGGGCTTGATCTGATCCCGCAGCACGTCCTGCGCGAACTCCACGGTCAGCTTGGAATTGGTGAGCTCGGCGAAAGCCAACAGCCGCGCCAGCGATCCCTCGAGGTCGCGGATGTTGTTCTTGATGTTGCTGGCCAGGAGCAGCGCGATCTCGTTCGGGACCATCCGATTCTGCAGCTCGGCCTTCTTTTTGACGATGGCGACGCGGGTTTCCAGGTCGGGAGGCTGGATGTCGGCCACCACGCCCCACGTGAAGCGGGAGAGCAGGCGCTCTTCCAGCGCCGTCATCGAATTGGGCGGACCGTCGCTGGTCAGCACGATCTGCCGGTGCTGGTCGTGGAGCGCGTTGAACGTGTGGAAGAACTCTTCCTGCGTCGACTCCTTGCCTTCGAGGAACTGGATGTCGTCGATCAGGAGGAGATCCGCGGACCGGTAGCGCGCCTTGAACTCGAGCGTGGTGGCGTGCTGGATGGCATAGATCATCTCGTTCATGAACTTCTCGGCCGAGACGAAGAACACTTTCGCGTGCGGCCGTTGCGCGCGCACGAAATGGCCGATGGCGTGCATGAGGTGCGTCTTGCCGAGGCCGACGCCGCCGTACAAGAAGAGAGGGTTGTAGCGCTCGCCGGGGCTCTGCGCGACCGCCTGGCAGACGGCGTGCGCGAACTGGTTCCCGTTCCCGACGACGAACGTGTCGAACGTGTTCTGCGGCACGAGCGCGCTCTCGTCGCGCGAGGGGAAGCCGCCGCTCCATCCGGACGTCCTGGCGGGACGCGACTCCTCGCGTCCGCCGGGGCCCCCCGGTCCTATGAAGTCCTCTTTCGTGAATGCCTGGCCCGCGCCCGAGGAGCCGTTCGGTTCCGACGGCAAAGCACCCCAGGGAGGGGCGTCGGAGGCGTCCTCCTGGCGCACCTGGAACGTCACGGGGATCGTCGCGCCCGCCGCGCTCGCGACCGAGGTCTCGATCAGCGGCCGGTAGTGCTGGTCCAGCCAGTCCACGTAGAACTGGCTGGGCACCTCGAGGACGAGCGATCCGTTCAGCGAGACCGGGCGGAGAGACCGGAACCACGTTTCATACGTCTGCGGCGAGGTGCTGTCCTGAATGCTTCCGAGTGCGCGTTCCCAGAGATCGACGGCGGCCTTCTCGATCATTTCACTGCCCCCACATTCACACACCCACTCCACGCACAATCCACACACTTATCCACAAAATAACTAGGGCGTAACGGATTGCGTGTGACTCCGTTACGCCCCGAGAACGCGATGTCGGGCAACGCGTGTTCTGACGGCATTTCGACTTTCGATGATGGCGCGCGAGGCGCGCCGGGCGAGAAGTGAAGCGGGCGCTGGCCGCGATCCGAGGGGATCGCGTCGGACGTCCGCCGAGGGGTCGGAATGTACGGCCCACGATCCGCGACCTGCAACGAAATTGTTTCGGACGCCCGTCACCTGGGGGCGACGGCGCGTGTTGACCGAACGGAACGCGTCGGTTAGACTCGCCGACTCGCAACGAACGACACTCACTCACACGATCGCGACTCGAGGAGCTCCAAGTGAAGCGCACGTTCCAACCGCACAACCGCCGCCGGAAGAAGGTCCACGGCTTCCGCGAGCGCATGAGCACCCGCGGCGGCCGCGCGGTTCTGAAGCGCCGCCGGGACCGGGGCCGCAAACGTCTCACGGTCTAGCACGGCCGCGCCCGGCGATTCGGCCATGGCCGGCGGAGTTCCGACTCGCGAGCGCCGTCTCCGTTCGGGATGGCAGTTCCGCGAGGTCTACCGCGCCGGCAGCTCCTATCACGGCACCTTGATGTCTCTGGTCAGCCTCGGCAAGCCCGAAGACCACGGCCGCTGGGCGTTCGTGGCCAGCCGCAAGGTTGGCCCCGCCGTGCGCCGGAACCGCGCGAAACGGCTCCTGCGCGAGAGCTTCCGCCGCCTGCCCGAGGATCGCCGGAACGAGCCGCGCTGGCGCGTCTGGATCGCGCGGGCCGCCTGTTCGCGGTCCGACCTCCACCATGTCGAGGCCGAGATGGCGCGTCTCGTGAAGCAGGAGCGCCGGTGACCCGCGCCGCGGCGGCGATCCGCTCCGGCTTCGGCCTCCGCGCGCTCGCGATCCTCCTCGTGCGCGCCTACCGGTTCGCGATCGCCCCCGTTCTGCCCAAGAGCTGCCGCTTCACCCCTTCCTGCTCGGCCTATGCCGAGGAGGCGCTCCACAAGCACGGTCTCTTCCGCGGGCTCTGGCTCGCCGCGAAGCGCATTCTCCGCTGCCATCCGTTCCACCCCGGAGGCTACGACCCCGTGCCCTAGGGCGGGGGACGACTTCATGGATCGAAGAACACTGCTCGCGGTCGTCCTGATCATGGCCGTGCTCCTGGTCGACCAGGTGATCTGGTCGCGTTGGACCAAGTCCCGTCAGCCGGTCGTCCCGCCCACGGCCGGCGGCTCCGCGGTTCCGGGCGATTCGGCGACGGCTCGCGCCGCGCTCGCCGATTCGGCCCTGCACGGCGTCCCGGCGTCGCAGCCTGCCGAAGGCGCTTCGTCGGCCGCGCGCGTCGGCGCTCCGGCGGTCACGGGCGGCGGTCCGCTGATCTCGGCGCGTGTCGCCGGAGCGCCGGTCACCGAGGACTCGCTCGCCACCGGGCAGTTCCGCGCGCGCTTCACCAGCGAGGGCGGGGCGGTCTCCTCCTGGGTGCTGCCCGGGTACCGGGATCCG
>DASSLZ010000134.1:0-14828 GCA_035689165.1 Candidatus Eiseniibacteriota bacterium
TCGTACCGCAGGTGGACCTCCTGATCGTGCTCATGATCGCCATCCTGTTCCTGCTGGGCCTTCGATGGGAGGCGGTCGCGGCGATGTTCGCCGCGCTGGGCCCGGTCATCGGATCACTGATCAAGCTGATCGTCGCGCGCCCCCGTCCCAGCGCCGACGTCGTCCACGTGTTGCGGCGGCTGGATACGTTGAGCTTCCCCAGCGGACATGTGCTCCTGGCGACCGCGTTCTACGGGTTCATCGCGTTTCTCATCTACGCGCTCCTCAGGCCGGGCTTGTTGCGGACGATCCTTCTCGTGATCTTCGGGCTCTTCATCGCCCTGATGGGACCCTCGCGCATCTACCTTGGCCAGCATTGGTTCAGCGACGTGATGGGAGCGTACGTGCTGGGGAGCCTGTGGCTCGCGCTCTCGGTGCGGGTCTATCGGTGGGGAAAATCGCGGTTCTTCAGGAGTCAGCCGGTCGCGGCGGAAGAGCCGGTCGAATCAGCGGGCCGGCGGTAGCCCGGCCACGCGATCCACGACGACCAGGATCGTTCCCGCCTTCTCTTCGGGCTGAGCCTCCACGGTGGCCGGCGCGGAGATCACATCGTAGCGTCCCGGCGTCAGGAACTCGTCCGTCGCGACCGCCAGCGAGTACTCGCGGCGTTTCTTCACGCGCAGGAAGAACTCACCCTTCGAGTCGGTGAACACCGTCTCCTTGTCGATGTGGAGCGCGGCGCCCGCGATGGGCCCGCCCGTCACGTCCTGGACGCGGCCCCGGATCAGGTTGGAGTAGAGACGTCCCTCCGGCTCCGCCTGTCCCTTCGATCCGCCGTAGAAGTACTGGCTGGCGTAGACCGTGTAGCGCACGGCGCCGTCCGGGCCCACGTAGCTGCCGAGGTTCGCCTGGACCCCGCCCGGCGCCTGGACGCGCGCGTGCAGCATCAGGGCCTGGCGGAACGGGTCGCGCGGCGCGAACGGAACGTAGATCGTCTGGTATTCGGCGCCGAGGGTCACCGCGTCGAGCAGGAGGTTTCCGCCGAAGCTCACGGTCGTGTTGCCGGAGGCGTGAGTGGCGAGTTGAAGAATCTCGAGGCGCGGCGTGACCGCCTCGGCGACCGAGCCGACCCACATCGTCGACGACTTCCCCACGAGCGGGTCGGAGCGCAGCGCGCTCCCCTGGAGCCGGAGGAGGCGGCCGACGCCGCGGCCCAGGGAGAGGGTGAGGCCCGTGCCGCCCGTGCCCGGCCCCCGGGATACGAGGAGTGCGGCGTTCGTCGCGACGCCACGCACCACGCCCGACGCGGAAAGCTGATTCACCGTTCCCGTGCCCGTGATGGAGCCCGGCTGCGCGTACCGGTTCCTCGCGGCCGTGATCGCGGGCCCGGACCGGGGCCGGAACGCGATCTCGACGTTCTCCCGATCCAGCTCGGAGGCATCGGGGCGCGGCGTCACCACGCGGCGGAAGCCGGAGCCGGCCAGGGCGTAGGCCGCGCGGATCGCGAACGGTCCGCGCTCGTATCGGGAACTCGCGGCCAGATATCCCTCCTCGGCGCCGGCCCCTCCGGTCACGGCCGCGCGGAAGTCCGCGCGCGGCGTCCAGTCCGCGCCGAAGAGGCTGGTCATGCGCCCGGAGTACAGGCTGCGCGAGGAGACCAGGAGCGTGGGCGAAAGGCGCCCCTCCAGAAAGAGCAGGCCGACCGGTTCTTCCGAGCGCGCCCCGAACGAGTAGGGCGTCGCGAAGCCGGTCGCCGTCGTCCCCCCCATGGCCAGGAGCGAGACCTCCTCGTCCTTCACACGCACGCCCATCCCGCGGCCCAGGAATGAATGACCCGCCGCAAAGACGTCGGTGGGAAGGCCGAAGGGGATGGTCTGATCGCCGACGGTAAGGTCCGCGCCGCGCCAGCGCGTGCGCAGGAAGGCTCCGACGCGGAGCGGACTCAGGCTTCCGAGACCGAGCGAGCCCTCGTATCCGTCGTCGCGAATGGAGAGCGCCCCGCCCTGGGCGTCCTGAAGCGACGAGGCGCCGGCCTGGACGTTGACGATCTGCGCCGGGACGGCGGAGGGGATCATCGCCGTCATCGCGCTGACGATCGCCGCGATGCGGACGGCCCGGGTCACCGCGGTCCCGCGACCTGGGCGATCTTCTGGAGGGGGATGTCGAGGGTGAAGCCCTGGAAGCGGACCGTGACGCGCTCAGGTTCGCGCACGGCATCCCACGGAATGAGGATCTGGCGCCGGCCGCCGGGCACGAGGGGGAAGCTGGAATACGGGCGGCGCTCCCCCTTGGCGGTCGCTTCGATCTGCGTCGCGCGCCCCAGCCGCGGCCCACGGTTCTCCAGCTCGATCAGGATCCACTTCTCCGGCTCGCTGTAGACCGCCGTCGTCACGCGAACGTCCTCGCGGCGGAGGAGGTCCTTCTGCACGAAGTAGACGGTGTGGGGCAGCTCGACGAGAACGTCGAGCCCCGCGTGCTTCGGCATGCCGGAGAAGGTGGCCGTGATGACGAACCAGGAGGGGATGGAATCGGTCTGCGCCTCGAAGAAGACCCACCGGGACTGGCGGGCGGGAATCCGGGCGCTCATGGTGGAGAGGCGCAGGTGGATGCGCGGATCGAGCGCGCGATAGATCGCGTCGCCGGTCTCGGTCACGTCGAAGCTCTTCGGCTCGAGCACGACGTTCAGTGGCACCAGGCCGTCGTTGGCCAGCTCGAACTTCCCCTTGGCCGTCGTGCCGAAGTACTCCACCACGACCGGGCGAAGCGTTTGCGCCCGGGCAGGACTCGCGGGCGCGAGCGCCAGGACGGCCAGGAGAAGAGCGCCCGCGGGGCCAAGCGGCGCGAGGGCGGCGCGGATCCCTCCGCGCGCCCTCGTCCGCAAAGAGTTCCTCCCTGGAACCCGGTCCAACCTCGTTCCTTCCCGGCGCGCCCTAGAGGGCCCGCGCCTGGAGTCGGAGCACGCCCGTGTAGGTGCCGGCGGGGAGCGTCTGGCCGGTCAGGTTGATGCGCAGGTCCAAGTTGTCGGTCCGGCTGCTGATCTTGTTCAGACCCGTGATCGCGTTCGAGAAGAGGCTCAGGCTCCCGCCGGCGGGCCCTGACGGGTTGGTCTGCGTGAAGGTGGTGTAGGTGGTGGGGGTGCCCGTCGTCATCTGCCCTTCCACCCAGGAGGTCGGAATGTTGTTGCCGCCGCCGTCGGTCAGCGCCTGGGCGGGCACGTCGAAGTAGCCGTACAGCGTCACCGCGCCGACCTGCCCCGGATTCACGTTCCAGGCGGTCTGGATGACCGTCGGCACGCTCCCGTTCGTGGCGGCATTCTCGGTGAGCGCGAAGTTCACGGACGAGCCGCTCGTCACCGACACGGTGACCGACTGCGGCAGCGTCGCGTTCAGGTTCACGTTCCCGATGTTGGAAATCGCCTGGGCCGATGCCGTAGACGAGAGCGCCGCCGACACCGCCAGCGCGACGAGACCGCCAAACCATGCCTTCTGGATCCGCATACCTGCTCCTCCGTTGAGGTGGCGGGGGCCCCCCACTGGATTGCCCCCCGACGACCGCGGCTGCTATAGCCGTTTTTCGGCGTCACCGCCGCCATCTTGAGCGGGTATCCAGGAACGTCTCCGAAGACGTCCACGTGGCGTCTTGATAACGTCTCCAGGACGCAAGATCGGGCCGCCTCCTGCCGATCGACGACGACAGGGATCTTCCCGAAGTGTCGTCGCGCGACCACGGAGCACCCAAGACGTGATCCACCTCACGGCCCACCAGCTTTCCACCTATCTCGACCGCGAGCTGCCTGAATCGTCGACGGAAATCGTCCGGAGGCATCTCGAGGGCTGCGCGGAATGCGCCCTGCGGTTCAACACGTTCCGGGAGCAGGAGGCGATCCTCGACCGGGTTCTGATGCACGATCCCGGGGAGGATTTCTTCAGCGGATTTGGGGACCGGGTGCTCGGCCCTGGCCGGAAGCAGCCGCCGGCGCTGGAACGGATCGAGGCGGCGCCGCCCAGACCCAAGCCCGCCGCCGTAGAGCCAGAGTCCGAGCCTCGGATGGTCGCGCCCTCCGCGGCCAAGAACCGTCCGGAGCGACAACTTGCCATTCCCTGGTTCGCCGCGGCGATCCTCTGCCTGATCGTGGGCGCGATCGGCTACACGATCCCGAGGCCGTCCGGAATTCGGAGCCCGGTTTCCGCCGTGGAACACCCCGCGCCGCGCGCCGCGCTGACGCAGCATGCTCTAAGACCGGAGCCGCTGGCCGAGACCATGCCAACGCCCGAGATTCCGGCGCGCTCTGCAGAGACGCGGGCAGGCACCGAGGTGTCGCCGCCAAGCCCTCCGGAGACTGCGTCACCTTCGGTAGAGACTCCCGCGCGCGCTCCGGAGTCGCCGGCGCACTCCATCCGCGAGACCGCGATCGTCGCGCCGGAACCGAGCGTGGCCCCGGTACGTCGATTCCACACGACGACGTCGGTTGTCCCTTCGCCGGCGCCAGCGAGGCCGCAGCGTCGGCCAGCGATCGAGAACCCGGCGCCGGCCGCGGTCCCCGACGAGTTCGCCGGCGCTCCGCCTTCGGCCGCCCCCTTGCTGGCCGGGGCCCGGCGCGCTTCCCAGGCCGCGGCCGCCGACTCCTCGGCCGCGAATCTCGACGCCGCCGCCGAGGCCTGGGACCAGGCGGTTTCGTCGCTGAGCGGCGCCGAGCAGACAACCGCTCGGCGGCACCTCGCCGAGTCGCGGTACCGGGCGTGGGTGGCCGCTCCGGACGCCTATCGGGCGGCGTCGGCCATCGCTTCCCTACGCGCCTTTCTCGTCCTCACTCCCCCCTCTCCGGAACGCGACCTCGCCAAGGAGCAGCTCAGGCGTCTCGGCGGCTGAAGAAGGACGTGCCTCCCTGCGGAGACCTCGGGTAACCTTCCCGCTTCACGGCGTCATCCCGACCCACGAGGTTCCCCCATGATCATCGGATTGGCCTCGCCCCGCGCGGCCACCACGTTCGAGGACGGCTTGGAGCGGATCGAGCGCCTGACCACGGACGCCGCCGCTCAGGGCGCGCGCGTCGTCTGCTTCCCTGAAGCGTATCTGCCGGGACTGCGCGGGCAGGACTTCGAGGTCATGCCCTGGGATCGCGAGCGCGAGGAACGCGCGCTTCGGGTCGTGGGTTCCTGGGCCAAGGCGCATCGCATCGCCGTGATTCTCGGCCTGGAGCACGTCGCGGACGCCGGCCGGCAGATCGCCGCGTTCGTGGTCGACGCCGACGGCAGCGCCCTGGGCTGCCAGATCAAGACGCAGATCGATCCGAGCGAAGACGGCTTCTACGTGCCGGGATCGGAGCGACGCCTGTTCGAGGCGGATGGGATGAAGTTCGGCATCGCGATCTGCCACGAAGGCTGGCGGTATCCGGAGACGGTGCGCTGGGCGGCCATGCGCGGCGCGAAGATCGTGTTCCATCCCCAGCACACCGGGAGCAATACCGCGGGCGCCGTTCCCACGGCGTGGGGGGCGCCGGAAGGCGCGTATTACGAGAAGGCGATGATGATGCGCAGCATCGAGAACACGATCTACTTCGCGAGCGTGAACTACGCCCTGCGCTATCCCGAGGCGGCGACCAGCCTCATCGACCCTTCGGGGCGGTGCCAGGCGTACCTGCCCTACAGTGAAGAAGGCGTTCTGGTCCAGGAGCTCGATCTGAAGAAGGCGACGGGACTCTTGGCCTCGCGCTACGCGCCCGAGCGCTACATGGAGGCCGCCGTCGGCACGGAAAGGGAGACGACGACATGAACGGTTCCACGATTCGGACCCGCCATCCCCAGGGGAAGAGCGGCAAGAACATCGCGAAGGAGAAGTACGAAGCGGTCAAGACGGCGATGCTGTCCGCCCTGCGGGGCCGCGAGCTCACGCATCCCGAGCTGATGCAGGCGCTCGAGAGCAACCTGAAGGGCAACTTCGACGGAAACGTCCATTGGTACGGCGAGACCGTGAAGCTGGATCTCGAGTCGCGGAAGATCGTGGAGCGCACCGCGACGAAGCCGCAGAAGTACCGCCTGCGCTGAGACGGGAGCTCAGCCCTGCAGACCAGCTCCGGTACTGCCGCCGGTGTACTCGATGACCGTGTTCAAACGGACGATCGAGGTGTTGCCGACCGCGTCGAGGATCTTCATATCAGCGGGCGCCGCCGGAGCCTCACGGCGACCCTTCGGCCAGGCGCCGGCGCCATGCGTCCGCGGTGATCGCGTAGACCACCCGCTCCTGCCGCTTCCCGTCGATCCGGGTGCCCGCGTAGACGCCGCCGATCTTCTCGACCGCCTTCCGCGAGCGCCAGTTGTTCTCGCCGATGAGGAAGACGGCGCGCTCGACGAAGCGGAAGGCGTGATCCAGCATCAACCGCTTCATCTCGCCGTTGTACCGGCCACCCCACCGCGATCGCGCGAGGAACGTCCAGCCGATCTCGATCTCGCTCGCGGCGGCGTTGTAGCCGTGATAGCGGGAGGCTCCGATGATCGCGCCGTCCGCGCGATCGCGCGCGATCAGGGCGCCCCCCGACTTCAAGGCGTCGTCGAAATACACCCGGAATCGCTCCTCGCGATGGCGGTCCGACTCCGGGTGCTGCTCCCAGATGAGCGGATCGGCGGCGACCGCGTGGAGGGGGCCGAAGTCTTCCGGGCGAAGCGGGCGAAGCTCCAGCAGATCTCCGGTCAACGTGGGCTGCAGGTCGAAGGTCAATCGTTCCTCTCGGGTGGCGGTCCGGGCGAAAGACGAAAGCGAAACCCTATCAGATTCGGAGCGCCGGCCGGATCGAATGTGCCGAGCCGCACCTTCGGGCGCGTGACCCAGGTCACATTCGCTCCGCAGCGTATCGAAATTCGCGCTAAACGTGAATCGGCGAGCATCGCGCGCGGTGTCCGCGCATCTCACGAATATCGTCGCGACGCCGTCAACTCCGGAGCGGGACTTGGTTTGTGTGACCGCGATCACGTTGTTCCACCGCCATCATGAAGGAGACCACCATGAGTACGGGACCCAATCGAGCGGGCGCCATCGCGGCGCTCGTGGTCATCGGCGTCTTCTGCGGCGCCTGCCAGAAGGACGGCGGCATGCGGCCCGCCACCGCGCCGCTGTCGAACGGAGCGGCATTGCTGTCGACCGCATCCCGCGCGGGCGCGGCGGCCTCCGGAGGGAGCACCAAGGGAGCCGCCGGTGAGATGCCCGCCTACTACGACGCGCAGCTCTTCACGATCAATTCGGTCGAGCTGCCGGAGGACGCTTCGGCGGCGACCATCGCCAAGAACCAGAGCCTGAACGAGATCTTCGCGACGAACGACCTGGACGACCCCCAGGACTTCTTCCCCGTCATCAGCGCCATCCAGGGGGACGGGTTCAATCCCCTCTGGCGGCAGATCCTGATCGTCTTCAACCCGGGCGTGACGCCGCATCAGTTCTTCTCCGACGATGAAGTCCGGGCAGCGGCCACGGGCGACCATCCGGAGATCACGCTGAACGTGACCGACGAGGTCTATCGTTGCTCGGTCGTGGGATCGAAGTAGAGCGGGTGAGCGGGCCGGGTGCGCGCGTCGCGTCCACTCGGCCCGCACCGCCGGCACCCCTGAAGAACGATCCCGAAGGGTAGCCGAGGCCCCATCCCGCGGCTATACTCGCCGCCGATGAAGACCCTGGGGTTCGTACTCGCCGCGCTCTGCGCCCTCTCGATCCCGATGGCCGCGCGCGCCCACGAGGAACACGTCCACGAGGCGCCGAATCCTGAGACGCTCGGCACCGTGCACTTCCCGGTATCGGTGGACGACGCCGCGCAGCGGGAGTTCGACCGCGCGGTCGCCCTGCTCCACTCGTTCGAGTACGAACAGGCGGAGCGCGGGTTTCGATCCCTGACCGAGCGGGATCCGGGCTGCGCCATGGCGTACTGGGGAATCGCCATGTGCAATTACCACCCGATCTGGGGACCCACGACGCAGGCCGACTTCGAGCGGGGCCGGGCGGCTGCCGACACCGCCGCCAGTCTTGGGGGCAAGACCGACCGGGAGCGGAGCTACATCGCGGCCATCGGGACCTACTACAAGGACGCCGATCGGCTCGATGCTCCCACCCGGCGTATCGCGTACGAGAAGGCGATGGAGCAGCTTCACGCGCGCTTTCCCGACGATGTCGAGGGATCC
This sequence comes from Candidatus Eiseniibacteriota bacterium, assembly GCA_035689165.1. Classification (GTDB taxonomy): domain Bacteria; phylum Eisenbacteria; class RBG-16-71-46; order SZUA-252; family SZUA-252; genus DASQJL01. The sequence goes on from DASSLZ010000134.1 coordinate 8,142, forward strand.
ATCTTCTACGCCCTTTCCATCCTGGGCAACGCATCGACGACCGATAAGACGTACGCCGTGCAGCGGCGAGCCGCCGATCTCCTGAACGCCGTCCTTCCCAAAGCCCCCAACCACCCCGGCGTCGCCCACTACCTCATCCACAGCCTGGACTACCCGGGCCTCGCGAGCCTCGCCCTTCCCGCGGCGCGCGCCTACGCGAAGATCGCGCCTTCCGCGCCTCACGCGCAGCACATGCCCTCGCACATCTTCACTCGGCTCGGGCTGTGGGACGAATCGATCCAGTCCAACCTCGCCGCGCAGAAGGCGTCGCAGGATCTGATGGCCAGGACCCATCCCGGCACCACGTATTTCGAAGAGCTTCATGCCATGGACTACCTCGCCTACGCCTATCTCCAACTCGGCCGGGACGCCGAGGCCAAGGGCATCCTCGACGCGATGCGCGCGATCTCCCACCTCAATCAGCAGACGCCGCAGGCGGCGTACGCGTTCGCCGCGGTTCCCGCGCGCTATGCGCTCGAGCGGCATCGCTGGAAGGAGGCGGCGCGGCTCACGCTCCAGCCGACATGGTTCACGTGGGACAAGTATCCCTGGGCCGAGGCGCTGACCCAGACCGCGCGGGGCATCGGGGCGGCCCGCTCCGGGAACCTGCGCGTGGCCCGCCAGGCGCTCGCCCGTCTCGATTCGCTCCACGCGGCGCTCGCCGGCGTCAAGGACGGGTACAACTGGGCGGACCAGGTGGAGGTCGAGCGGCGCGAGGTGGCGGGATGGATGGCGCGCGCGGAGAAGAAGGACGACGAAGCCCTGAAACAGATGCGCTCGGCCGCGGACCTCGAGGACTCCATCGACAAGAACCCGGTCACGCCCGGCGCGCTGTTGCCCGCTCGCGAGCAGCTGGGCGATCTCCTGATGGAGCTGGGCACGCCGGGGGATGCGATCGCGGCGTACGAAGAAGTGTTGAAGTCGTCGCCCGGCAGGCGGAACAGCCTGCGCGGATTGGAACAGGCGAAGCGGAGCGTCGTTTCGTCGCCGTAAAGGAAGGGACCATGAACACCGTCGCCCAGGCATTGACCGAGATCTTTCGTGAGATCGTCCAGGGCTCTCCGGATACGAGCGCGCGCACGATCGTGCTCAACCAGGGAGACCCCGGCCTCCTCGCGTCGCTGGAACGGCTGTCGGCGGCCGCCGCTTCAGCGACGCACGACGGCGGCGCGTCGATCGCTTCCCATGTGGATCATCTTCGCTACGGCCTGTCGCTGCTCAACCGATGGGCGGACGGCTTGTCTCCGCCGTGGCCTGAGATGGACTGGACCGCGAGCTGGCGGCAGACCGCCGTGTCGGACGCCGCTTGGAGGACGCTGCGGGACGACCTTCGACGCGAGGCGAACCGCTGGGGCCAGGCGCTCAGCACGCCCCGCGACCTGAACGATGTCGAGGCCGGCTGGATGGCCGGCAGCGTCGTGCACCTCGCCTACCACATGGGCGCGATCCGACAGATCGATCGCGCGACCCGCGGCCCGACCGCCGAGGACGAAGCGACCCACCGGGCCTAGGGCGTCGGCTGGGAATTGAAGGTAGGACCCGCCGCCAGCCGCGTCGGGTGTGGCATCTCCCAACCGAACCGCTGGCCTTCGGCTTCGAGGATCTCGCGCAGGGCTTCGAGCGTGGCTTCGGGCAGGGCGGCCTGGGCTTCCTTGGCGAGAAGGCGCGCCACCTCGTCGGCGGCGCGCTGCTCGGCCGTCCGGGCGCCGTCGGATTCCCAGTCGCCGTAGGATCCGCGATCGACGCATCCCGAGGACATGGAGAGCTCCTCGCGCCAGTGCTTCCGCGTGTGCGGATGCGAGAGGAACTCCCCGCGCTGGACCAGCTCGGCGAACAGTCCCGTGATGTCGCCGTCGCGCCGCTCGATCCCGCGCGCCAGGCGCAGCGCCATGCCACAGGCGTCGTGGTCCAGGACCAGCTTCTCCAAAGACTGCGTGAGGATGAAATCCAGCGCGCCCGCGCCCGAGATCATGTTGATTCCGGCGAGGGCTGCGAGCACGGCGCCGATCCCGGTCTCCATGCCCGCCTGGTAGTCCGGTCGCTTCGCGTCCGACAAGGCGAGATACCCGTGCGTCGGCAGGCCCAGGTGCTTCCCCACCTGCGCATAGCCGATCACGATCATCATCGTCTCGATCGCTCCCATCGTCGTCGTCCCGTGACGCATATCGAACGCGGAGGGCGCTCCCCCGTAGACGATCGGAGCGCCGGGGCGGGCGAGCTGATGGAGCACGATGCCCGAGAGGCTCTCGGCGCCATGTTGGATCACGGCCTCCCTCAGCGTGACGGGAGCGGTCGCGCCGGTGAGGGGCATGGCCACCAGCTCGGCGGGGATCCTGGCTCGCGCGCAGTCGAGCAGCGCCTGACAGGTGAGATCGCTCCATTTGAGCGGGGGCGTGGAGCAGCAGTCGAAGACGGCGAGCGGCTTCTCGGCCAGGGCCTCGGCGCTCCCGCGCACGCATTCCAGCATGGCGCGCATCGGGGCGAAGCCGTCCTTCCGGAAGGTTCCGGTGATCACGGGCTTCCGCCCATGCCGCAGGGCGAGATAGAGCCGGACGCGATCCCCCATCGGGACCGGCACGTCCGAAGGAACGAGCGCGGTGGATTGCGCGGCGTAATGCGGGAGTCGATCCACCAGACGCACCAGTCGCGTCACGTCTTCGACGGTGGCGGACCGGCGCCCCTGTGCCGGATCGAGAACGTGGATGGCCGCGGAGCCCGGGTCGAAGTGGACGCGGCCCTCCCCCAGGTCGCATACCGGCTGCCCCGTGACATCGTAGAGGACGATCTGGCGCGGCGCCGAAGCCAGTGCCGCGCGCACGAGCGCCTCGGGAATCCTCCAGCGCCCGCCGCGTTCCTGCGCACCCGCGCCGGAGAGAAGCGCTCGCCCTTGCTCGTTCTCGACCAGCACCCCGACGCGCTCGAGCACGCGGCACGCCTCGAGGACGACTCGCTCCGGCTCGTCAGGCGCGAACAGACGGACCGATGGGCGGTGCTTCGCGGTCGCGACGCTCACGACGGGTCGGGCTCGCGGTAGAGGCAGTTCGTCAGATCGCACTCGGCGCACCGCCGTGCGCGGCACCCTTCCGGAGCGTGCGGGTCGTCTCCGGGCCCCAGCCAGACGGCGAACGAAACCGACTTGCGCGGCGACATGATGCAGGATGGAAGCAGGTCCACGTGGATCTCCGCGTGCGGCACGAGCGCAAAGAGAGCCGGCTGCGCCGTGAGCGGCCAGCGGCCGTAGCCCGGGCTGAAGCGCCGCGATGCGGTCCCGGCCCGGCTCGATCCCCCGATGACCCTCTCGCGCATCCGTCCCTCGAGAAGATCGGCCGCTTCCTCCACCGCGGCGCTACCCACCGCGTCGAGGAGCAGTGCGCGCGTGGTCTCGCCGCGCGCGAGCAGCCACGAGACCTCGCGCTCCAGGGCCGGTCCGATGGTGACGAGGCCGAGCGCCAGGGCGGCGCGCGGAATCGGCACCAGTCCCAGGCTCGCGACCTCGTCCGCGCGCACCGTGCGGTGGACGCCGCAAGCCGTCACCAGCGAGCGCCCCTGCTCCATGACTTCGCCCAGCGCCTGCGCCACGCGAGCGCTCGGAAGTCCTTGCCCCCGGTAGCCGAGAAAATGGAGCACGTCGAGCCGCTGGATTCCGACCGGCAGCGGTGCGAGTCCGGCGTGGGTCATGCCGGCACCGCCGCCGGCCGGCTCATGCGCGCGCGCAGGGCGCGGATGAACCGCGGATCGGTTCCGCAGCAGCCGCCCAGCGCCGCGACGCGAGGCGTGATGGCCAGGGGTGCCAGGTCCTCGGCGAACTCGCCCGGGGACTGGGCGTAGGTCGTTCTTCCGCCGGCCAGGACCGGCGTCCCCGCGTTCGGCTGGAACGCGAGGAGCGCGTCGGTGGAGGCGAGGGCCTCGCGCGCCAGATCGCGCATGTCCCCGCTCGCGAGGGTGCAGTTGGCGCCGACGGCCGCGGCGCCGGCGTCGCGCAACCGGGTGAGCGACCCCAGAAGCGGATCCCCCATCAGCGTGAAGAAGCCGCGCTTCTTCCGCTCGAAGGTCAGCGAGACGAGGACAGGGATCTTGGGCGCCGCGCGGCGAAGCGACTCCAGCGCGGTCAGCCCTTCGCGGAGGTCCGTCATCGTCTCCACGTGGAAGGCATCCACGCCCGTGTCGGCAAGGATCCGGCCCTGCTCCTCGAAGGCGCCCCGCCATTCGTCCAGGTTGGCCCGGCCCACCGGCGGAAGATGTTCGCCGGAGGGGCCGATGTCCGCGAAGACATACGGTGCGCCCGCCTCGCGCGCCAGACGCACCGCGGCGTGATTGATCTCTTCGATGCGACCGGCCAGTCCGTGCCGCTCGAGCCGGGCGCGGTTGGCTCCGAACGTGTTCGCGTGGATCGCCTCGCTTCCCGCCTCGACGTACGCACGGTGCACGCCGAGCACGTCGGCGGGGCGCTCCAGCGTCCATCGGTCCGGCGAGGCGCCGGCCTCCAGCCCACGGGCGATCAGCTCGCTTCCGAAACCGCCGTCGAGGAGGAGACAGGGACCGCGGCGCAGCCGCTCGAGCAGGTCGGTCATCGGAGGGCTCCTTCCGCCACGGCCACCGCGCGCATCGCGTTCTCCGCGTGCAGCGCTCCGATCTCCTCGGCCCACGCGACGGTGGTCGGCGCGCCGCCGATCAGGATGCGAGGGGAGCGCGGCAGGCCTGCCGCCTGGATGGCGGCCGCCAGCTCGCGCTGGATGACCATCGTGGTGGTGAGGAGCGCCGAGGCGGCGACGATGTCGGCCGCGTGCCGGCGCGCTTCTTCCACGAAGCGGGCGACCGACACGTCGCTTCCGAGATCGTGCACCTCGAAGCCGTAGGCGGAGAGCATCGTCGCGACGAGGCTCTTTCCGATGTCGTGGAGATCACCCTCGACCGTTCCGATCACGACGCAGCCGCGACCGTGCCCGGCGTTCGATCTCGCGCCGAGCCAGGGGCGCAGCGCCTCCAGCGCCGCCTTCATCGCATCGGCGCCCTGGACCAGCTCGGGAAGGAAGTACTCCCCCTCTTCCCATAGCTCGCCGACGCGTCGGATTCCCTCGGAAAATCCCTGCTCGACCGCCTGGAGCGGATCGCCGCCCGCCGCGACCCAGGCACGGGCGAGCCGGGCCGATTCCTCGACGTCACCGTCGATCACGGCTTTCGAAAGCGGGGCATAGTCGAGGGGCGGCATGATGTGAGGATCGGGGCAGCGGGACCGGCCCGGATATGGTCCGGTGGGATACTCGGCGCCTCGCGATTTGGCCCCACCCGCTGTAGATTCGCCGGATGGACGAAGCCGCACGGGTCAAGATCGCTGTCTACGGGCATTTCGCCGAAATCGGAACCCGTCCGAGCCCGAGCGAGGTCGCACAACGCGCCGGTATCGGTGAGCCGGGTGTGCTGGCAGCGTATCGGGTGCTGCGCGCTCAGCGCCTGCTGTTACTGGAACCCGACGGGACCACGATCCGGATGGCGCCTCCATTCTCGGGAGTTCCCACCCAGCACCGGGTCGAATCCGGCGGAACCTCCTACTTCGCCAACTGCGCCTGGGATGCGCTCGGGATTCCGGCGGCGCTCCGACGCCCGGGGCGCGTTCATTCGCTCTGCGAGCAGTCGGGCGAGCCGCTCGATCTGTCGGTGGAGCGGAATGGACCCGAGCCCTCTCCCTGGCTCTTTCACTGCTCGGTACCTGCGGCCCGCTGGTGGGACGATCTCGTCTTCACCTGAGCGAACATGCTCTTCTTCCGGTCGGAAGAACGAGTGCGAGCCTGGTGCGCGGACCGCCGCGAACCGCTGCGGCCGCGGGTCACCATGGATCAGCTCTGGTCGCTCGCGACCACATGGTACGCCACGCGCCTGGACGAGGATTCGCGGCGACCCAAGGCGGAGGAGATGCGCGGAATCTTCGCGTCGATCGGCCTCGACGATCCCTTCTGGGATCCGAGCGCGGATCTGTTCGCGTGAGGTGACTCAAAATAGCGCCCCAAGGGACGCCATGTTCCCTTGGGCACCCGTTCAGCGTGTGTCCCTCGCCATATGAAGGGGCCTCAGTGTCCGCTGTTGCCGTGGCCCTTGTTGCCCCCCTTGTCGTTGCCCCTCTTGCCCTTGTCCTTCTGGTTACCCTGATCGGACGGATTCGCGCCCCGATTCATGTCATGGCCACGCATGTCCTGGCCACGATTCATCTCAGGACCACGTTTTACCTCCTGCGCGCGGTTCACCTCGCGGCCGCGGCCCCCATGACCCCAGTACTGCTCCCAGTTCTGGTCGTAATCCCGGTCCCGCCACTCGCCGTAATCGCCCTGCCAGTTCCTCCGGTAGTCAGCTGGAATGATGAAGATCTGCCTCGGAACGGCCCGCCCGCGGATGTAGTACCAAGGCCCGCGGTAGCTGGTCGCGCGCCACCAGCGGCCTCGATCGTAGGCGTAGAAGTAGCGCCCGTAGCGATAGACATCCACGTCGTAATTCTGGACGTAGTAGACGTTCGTCCGGGGGATGACCACCAGGCGAGGCCGATTCGTGAAGCGGAGCTCCGAGCCCTGATACCGGTCCCCGATGCGTATCGAGATGCCAACGTCCGCCGCCCTGGCCCCGTGCGGAACACCAGCCACGAGGAGAGGCGTTAACAGC
>DASSLZ010000135.1:0-7428 GCA_035689165.1 Candidatus Eiseniibacteriota bacterium
CGACGTGGCCCGGCGCTCCCGATCCTGGGGCATAGGTGGAAGGGCGCGTTTCTACTGAAGCAGCGTCATGCGCTTCGTGGCGATGAATCCCCCCGACTCGAGCCGGTAGAAGTAGACGCCGGACGCCAGGTGATGGCCCGCGCCGTCGCGACCTTCCCAGACCATCGAGTGGTCGCCGGCTTCGAGCGTCTGATTCACCAGGGTCGTGACGCGTCGCCCCTGGACGTCGTAGACCGTCAGCGTGGTCGGCCCCGCCGCCGGCAGCGTGAAGCGGATGGTCGTACGTGGGTTGAAGGGATTGGGCGCGTTCTGGGCGAGCTTGCCGGCCGCCCGTGGAACGGCCGCGGCTTGCACTGCCGTGATATTGGAGTTGGTGTTGAGAAGCACCAGGACTCTCCCGTTCAGGTCGTCGGCGACGGCGAGATCGTTCGTGCCGTTCCGATCCAGGTCCGCAACGACGAGGCCCTCGGCGCCGCCGGTGGCGTTCCCGACATCTACCCTGGACCCGAACGTGCCGGAAGACGTTCCCAGCCGGACCGAGACGTAGCCGGCCCCGAAGCTGCTAGAGATCAGGTCGAGGTACGGATCTCCATCCAGGTCCGCAATCTGTATGTATTCGGTCTGCTCGCCGGTCGGATAGTCCACCTCCGACGACACCCCTGCCGCCCCGTTCCCATAGAGCAGAGCGATGGGATACGTGCCGGCCTGGTCGTTCAGCCCCGCGACGATGTCGACCTTTCCATCACGGTTGACATCCTCGAGCGCGAGCCCGTAGACGATCTGGACGGTCGTGGGCCAGGACCAGATGAGCCCCTGCCCCTGGAACGTGCCGTCGCCATTCCCCAGGAAGTAGCGAAGGCACCGGAAGACGATCGGACCGTTCCCATTGTTCGCAACCACGAGGTCGAGCTTCCCATCACGATTGAGGTCGGCCGAGGCGATGTTGTTGTTGTACCCGGCCAGCTGGTTGATCGTGGTCGAGGACCCGGACGGCCCGGTCAGATGGAGGATGATCTGGGCGTTGGCGTAGCTCGTGGCCGCGATGTCGAGATATCCGTCGCGATTGTAGTCCGCGACGTCCACATCGTTGAGCAGCGTGCCGCCCGGATACTGGAGCAGGCTGCTGAACGTGCCGTTGCCCGCCCCGAAGAGAACGCAGACCGGCCCGCCCGCGGTGACCGCGTCGAGCTTGCCGTCCCGGTTGATGTCGGCCACCTCCATCGCCTGGACTCCAGAGAGCTGAGGCGCGGTGAAGGTATACGGCGCCGCGAACCCGCCGCTCCCGTTTCCCAGCAGGATGGAAACGGAGCTTTCGTTGTCGTTCGCGGTGACGAGATCGGGAATGCCGTCCCGGTTCATGTCTCCCTGGGCCATGCCGATAACCCCCGCCCCGGCCGCGTAGGCCTGCTGGGGCGCGGCGGCCCATCCGCCGGCAAACGCGTTTCCCTGGAGAATGGACAGGTAGCCCGCGAAGCCCTCCTTGGTGAACCCAAGGACGTCGCTCTGCCGGTCGCCGTCGGCATCCGCCACGGTGGTGAATCCGGCGCCGACGATGCCCTGCAGATGGTCCTGGCGTTTGGCAAACACTCCGGGGGAGGTCTGGAGGTAGACGCTCGTGGTGGCGATCTTGGCGCCTCCGGACATGGGATCCGCCACGTCATCACCCGTGCACACGATGTCGGCCAGTCCGTCTCGATTGACGTCCGCGATTTCCAGCATGGCGCCGTACCGTTCGGGCGCTCCAAGGGCAATCGCACCGGAGAAGCCGCCGGCTCCGTTGTTGTAGTAGACGTCCAGTCCTGTGAAGCCGCGGTCAAAGCCGACCGGGCTCTCGCGGTAGGCGACCAGGTCCGGTGCTCCGTCCCGATTCAAGTCCCCGGAGGTGATCGTGCTGTAGGACTCGGTCGAGGTCAGCGTTCCCGTGTAGGTGAAGGACGAGACTCCATCGTTGGAGAAGAGGCGGATGCCGCCCTCCCCCGCCATGACTTCGGCGGCAACGGCCAGATCCAGGTCACCGTCCCGGTCCAGATCCGCCGCCGTGGCGTCGAGCGGGTATCCGGTGAGGGGTCCGCTCGCCGGCATGATTCCCGAGAATCCGCCGGTGCCGTTCCCCAAGCTCACCTTGAACCCGCCGAAGAACCCAGGGGACAGGAAGATCAGGTCCTGCTTCCCGTCTCGATTCATGTCGGCCAGCGGGTGCCGCGCTACGGAATCGGCCACGTCGACGTGGAAGGGCGACGCGAACGTGCCGTCTCCGTTCCCTAGCCGCATTCGATATTCGTGGCCGGATGCCTCGAGCAGATCCAGTTTCCCGTCCCGGTTCATGTCGTAGGGGAACAGGTTGTCGCCGCCCACGGCCGACATCGACAACGTCGTCGGGAACCCGCCCGCCCCATTTCCCAGCAGGACGCTCGTCGACCCGCCCATGCTCGCGGCGACGTCCGGCTTTCCGTCCCGGTTGAAATCCCCAACGGCCGGCGTGCCGAACATCGTGGGCGCGGGGCCTGAAATCACCTGATCGATCCCTGTACCGGTCCCGAAGGGGCCAAAGACGACGGCCACCTGGTGCCCGGAAGAAGGCACGACCAGGTCCAGCTGGCCGTCGCGGTCCAGGTTCGCGATCACCGGGTCGCCTCCAGGCCAGGGGCCGGTCGAGAGCCACCTCGTCGGCGCGGCGAAATCCAGGAGCTCGACCGTGCCGTGGGGCTCGGCTTGCCCAGGCGAGAGCGACTGGTGGGTGATGACGAGCTCGGTCTGCGCGTCGGCGTCGAGATTGGCGGGTGTCATGCCGCAGGCTTGAGCCTTCTCCAGATTCCGGCTGGTGCCGGACGAGGAGATGAGGCCGCCGCCCGTGCCTTGGTGGATGTCGAGGGTATTGTCGTAGAGAAGCACCAGATCCGGGTTCCCATCGTCCGAAATGTTCGCGACGCACGCCGCGAGCGGGGTCGCCGCGGCGGGGACGGAATAGGGGGCCGCGAAGCCGGTGGCCCCGCTGCTCAAGTAGACCGTGCATTGGCCGGACCCTGCCCCGACGACGTCCGGCCTGCCGTCGACGTTGAGATCACCCAGGCCCATGACCGCATCGGTCCCCACCGACAGGAGCGGCCGGGGATCGAGCGTGCCGCCGCCGGTGTTTCTCAAGATGGAGACATCGTCGATGTGGGTCATCACGTTCCGGGTGTGGACGACCACGTCGAGGCGCCCGTCCTTGTCCATGTCGGCCAGGGATGCGCGGATGATCTTCGTCGAAGGGCCGTAGATATAGGTCGCTGCGGCCCCCAGTCCCGATCCGGTGGAGAGCTGAACCCATACGGTCGTGGTCGTATCGGTCATGACCAGGTCGGCCCGGCCGTCACCATTCTAATCACCGGCAAGCACCTCGACGACCGATGCCGGAGCGTTGAATCCGGCGGGCGCGGGAACGGGCTCGAAGGTGCGCGGACTTCCCGTGGCCATCACGTTCTTGAAGAAGCGGACGTCGTACATCGCGTTGCTGGCCCCGTCGTATCCCAGGAGGGTCACGATGAGGTCCTTGAGGTCGTCCCCGGTCCATTCGGCAACGGTGACGTGCTGGAGGAACTCCCCCTGGGCCGGCGTCGGCTTGTCCACGTCCACGAGGCAGGCTGGGGCTCGGAACAGGGGCCGCGGGTAGGCGGCCATGGCCGGGTGGGACGCGAGGATCAGGACCGCGAAGGAAACTAGGCTGGCAGCGGGACGGAGGGCGCGCACGATCGTTCTCCGGGTGTGTTGGGGCCTCCTGACCTCAGGTGGACGCTATGTCCCTAACGCGCAAATCCCGGAGCATTCGGCTCACGCCTTTTCGTCCGCGGGTGTGCCCGGCGGCCGGGCACGGCCCATGAGGAGTGACCCTCGTGGGCTTCTGTTTGACGGTTGGCCGTCCGGCGAATCCGCGCTTGACGCAAAGTACTTTCGCTGGCGATGCAGTTCACCCACGAGGTGACCTGGACCCTCTCCGATTTCGCCATCGCGGGCGCCCTCCTGTTCGGCGCCGGCCTCACCTTCGAGGCGAGCAGGGGAACCACCGCCGCGCGCGCTGCTGTGGGTGGGATCCGGTCTCTTGTTTCGAAGCGCCGGCGACGGGGGCCTACCGACCGGAATCGCATCGGTGAGGTAGACTGTTGCGCCATGCTGATGAGCGTCGATGTGAATCTGGCGCTGGCTGGGTCCTGACCCCGTGCGCTCCCCCGTCGCCGATCGTCTCCTGTCGCATCTCGGCCTGGCGCGCGAGTCCCCCTCGCTCGACTATCTGCACCTAATCGTCCGCGCCCATCAGCTTCGCGTGCCGTTCGAAACCCTGACCAAGCTCACCGACTACGAGCCTGGTCTCTCGCGTGGAGACTTCATGCCTCCCCTGGAGGTGTACGTCGATCGCATCGTCACGCGCGGGGCCGGCGGGCTCTGCTGGACGCTGGCGCGCGGCCTCAAGTTTCTGCTCGATGACCTGGAGTTCGACACGGCGTTCATGTACATGGACTCGGGCCACTGCTGCGTCCGGGTCGAGCTTCCCGAGGGCCCCTACTACGCCGATGTGGGCTATGCCGCGCCGCTCTTCCGCGCCTATCCCCTCTTCGAGTCCTTCTCGCTCGATACCCACCGCGAGAAGTTCGTGTACGAAGTCCGCGAGGAGGGCATTCAGGTCACCCGCAATCCCGGCCCGACGAAAAGGCTGGATCCGGCGCCGAGACGATGGGAGGAATTGCAGGCATACGTCGAGGCGGCCAACGACTGGTCCGCGCCCCTGAGCTTCCTGCACCGGATGTCCTATGGACGCGACGTGAACGGGGTGTACACGGCCTTTCGCGACGGTGTGCTCACGCGCTACGTCCCGGGCGGGCCCGAGAAGACCGAAGTTCGAGAGGAGGACGCGCCCGCGGTGCTGGCCGATGTCTTCGGGGCGGATCCAGAGCTGTACCGCGAGGCTCTCGAGGTGCGCCGCCGCTACCTGAAGTAGGTCTCAACGGCGCGCCGGATCACGGCTCGCCGGCCTGCCGACGCCTGGTCCACGGCCGCTCGACCGCGTGCTGCGGCGTGTCCGTCTGGTGCCGCCGCTCGGAGTGCACCAGCCCGCGCCGGTGCAGCACGCGCAGCGCCTGCTGCACGGCGCTCTTCGACAGGCCCGTCGCTTCCGCGATCTCACGATGGCTCATGCGGACGCGCTTGCGGTCCTCCCCTGCCGTCTGGCGCCACAGGAAGAGATAGACCACGGACGTGGCCGCGCTCCGATCATGGCCCACCAGATCCCGCAGGCTCTGGTGTTCGTGACGGGCAACGTGGCCGGGACCTACGAGACGCTCAAGGCCAAAGGGGTCGACTTCGCGCAGCCGCCGAAGAAGGAGCGCTGGGGCGAAAGCGCCATGTTCCACGACAGCGAGGGGAACCTTATCCTCTTCGGAGCATCGGAACGGGCTCTCGTGAATCCCTCCCGGGGCGGACTCGGTCACGAGAGGCGCTGAGCGAGGAGGAGTTCATGCGGATCGGCATTTTGGGTTCGGGGCTGATGGGCGGAAAGCTCGGAACGATCTTCGCGCGGGCGGGGCACGAGGTGGTGTTCAGCTATGCCCGGAGCGAGCGGAAGCTGAAGCGCCTCGCTCGGGAAGCCGGCGGGAGCGCGCGGGCCGGCACGCCCGCCGAGGCGGCGCGGGATGCCGACGCCGTCCTCTTCGCGGTGCACTGGTCGCGGCGGAACGACGTGCTGAAGCAGGCGGGGCCCATGACGGGGAAGGTCGTCCTCACCTGTTCCCTTCCCATGAGCACGGACGACACGAGACTGGTCATGGCGCGCACCTCCTCGGGGGCGGAGGCGCTCGCGAAGAACCTCCGCGGCGCCCGCGTCGTCTCGGCGTTCGGCACCGTGCCGAGCGAGGTGCTGTTCTCGGTATTCGCCTCCCGTCGCCGGCGCCAGCGTCCTTCCCTGCTCTACTGCGGGGACGACGCGCGCGCCAAGACGGTGGCCGCGCGCCTCATCCGCGACGTCGGCTTCGAGCCCGAGGATGCCGGTCCCCTGCGAATGGCCCGCAACCTCGAGCCGTTCACGTTGGTGATCGCCCGGCTGGCCTACGAGCAGGGCAAGAGGCCGGAGCTGGCCTACCGCTTCGAGCGGTTCCCGCGCCGCGGGCGGCCGTGAGGGGCGTCTGACGCGAGTGAAGGGTAACGAAGCCGACGTCGTGATCGTGGGCGCGGGCGCGTCCGGGCTCGAGGCCGCACGCATGCTTCGTGCCCGGGGCCATTCGGTGCTCGTGCTGGAAGCACGCGATCGCATCGGCGGCCGGATTTGGACGCGCGAGGACCCGCGCGTCCCGCTGCCGATCGAGCTCGGGGCCGAGTTCATCCACGGCGAGACCCCGGTCACGAAGGAACTCCTAAACGAAGCCGGATTGTCTTCCCTCGAGGTGTACGCCCGGCACGCGGAGCCGCGGCGCGGAACGCTGCACGCGATGGATTACTGGTCCGCGATCAATCGGGTCCTGGGGCGGGTCGACGACGACGGTCCCGATGAGTCCATCGCCGCCTTCCTCGACCGAAAGCCTGGGGGGCGTGCGCTCGCCCGCGATCGCAGTCTGACGCGGGGCTTCGTCGAGGGCTTCCACGCGGCCGACCTCTCACGGATCAGCGCTCAGTCGATCGCCCCCGACCCTGGCGAACCACCCTCCGCCGAGGCGTCGCGCCTGGGACGGGTGACCTCGGGATACGGTGCGCTCATCGCCTGGATGGCGCGCGACCTTCGTTCTTCGCTCCGCCTGAACTGCGCTGTGCGCGCCGTCACCTGGCGCCCTCGGCGCGCCACTCTGGACGTGCGCCGCCCTTCCGGCCGAGGCCTCCGCTTCACCGCGCGCGCGGTCCTCATCACGGTCCCGGTCGGGGTCCTCAAAGCGCGCCCGGGGACCGCCGGATCGATCGCGTTCGATCCGCGACCTCCCCGACTGGATCGGATCCTGTCGGGCTTCGAGGTGGGGTCCGTCGTTCGCATGGTCGTCTGGTTCCGCGAGTGGCCCTGGGCGGACGACGATTCGCCCCGATTTAACTTCCTGCAGCTCCCCGGCGAGCCCTTCCAGGTGATCTGGACGGCGGATCCGGTCCGCTGGCCGCTCGCGGTCGCGTGGTGCGGTGGTCCTTCGGCGGCGGCCCTTTCTCGGATGCCCCGCCCGGAGATCGCGCGTCGGCTGCGCGCCCAACTCGCGGGCGCGCTCCGCTCGACGCCGCGGCGCCTGAAGCAGGCGATGCACACCATCTGGTTTCAGAACTGGGATCGCGATCCCTTCGCACGCGGCGCGTACACGTACGTCCGAGTGAGCGCCGGCGATCCCGCGCCGGCCCTGGCGCGCCCCGAGAAGGGCACGATCTTCTTCGCGGGCGAGGCGACCGGCGCCGAGGGCGGTACGGTCGAGGCCGCGCTCGAGAGCGGGCGCC
>DASSLZ010000136.1:0-9545 GCA_035689165.1 Candidatus Eiseniibacteriota bacterium
GTGAGCGGCGGAAGCGTCGAGGGGTCCAGCAGCCGACCGCCCACCCAGCCATACACGCAGCGCGCCACGTGGGATTCGTGGTCGTAGGACGAGACAATCATGCCGTCGAAGGGGATCGCGCGGGCGATCATCTGGCGGAGCTCGTCGTGGATCTCCTCGACGACCAGCGTTCCCGAGAGGCGGCGCGCGGCTTCCAGCATGAGCTGGGCGCGGTCGAACCGCCGCTCCAACCCGCGGCGGACGAAGCGCAGGGAGCCGTACAGCGAGCTGATGAGAAGGCCGGTCCCGAGAAGGAGCGCCAGGCGGATCTCCTCGGAGCGGGGATCCACGACGATCGAGCGCGGGACTTCGCGGGGCATAAGGATGTGCGCCGATGCCGCGAGCACCGTGGTCAAGGCGCCCGGAAGGAATCCGCCGAACCACGCGGAGAACGCGATCGCGGGGACGAAGATGAGGATGGAGATCTGCTCGCCGAAATAGTGACTCAGATACGAGCGCGCGAACGCCGCCGCCAATGCGGCGAGAACGGCCACGAGGAGCTCGGCCAGCCAATGTCGTCGAGGACGGAACACGGGGCACGAGTATAGCGCGATCGGTGCTAAGATCACCCCGGCATGGGGGGCGGGACCGTGAACGCTGGGGCCATGGAATGAACGGCCGCAAGGGATGGACGATCGGGATCGCGGTGCTGGCCCTCGCGGGCGTCGGCGCGGCGGTCATGATCGCCGGTGGCGCCGTCCGCGACTTCCAGTGGCACGAGGATGCCCGTCAGGCCTCCCTGGCGCCGGATCAGGCCCCGGGTTCCCCTTCCGACACGGGGCTCACGCGGGGCGGACCCGTGCCGCGAGGACAGGCGCCCGCCGTCGCACTGACCGTGCCCCGGTTCCTCAACGCCTTCAACGCCGAGGCCTCCGACCGGCGCCTCCTGGTCCTGCTCTCACCCACCTGAGGGATGTGCCTGCGGGGGGCCTCCGCGGTATCCGACATTCTGAACCGCCATCGCGACTGGAAGCTCCGCGTCTTCGTCGTCTGGGAGCCGGTCCGCGCTGCCGATTCGATCGGTCCGCCGCCCGGCACCTACACGCGGATGCGCGACCGCCGCGTGCGCCAGTTCTGGGACCGCGACAGGGCCCTGTCGCAGCGGATGGTGCGGGACATCGTGGAGAATCCGGCGCTCATGCCGGACAGCGAGCGGATCGCCGAGGGAACCGTCATCTGGGACGTCGTGGCCCTCTTCCCGCCCAAGGCGCGGTGGGACCACGCGATGCCCAAGCCCGAGTGGTACGCGCGGCCGGTCGCGGAGGTCGCCCCGAACCTGGAGCAGATCGTCACACAGCTCTCGGCCCGGCGTTGAGCGCGTTCAGGAGCGGCTGGTCCAAGTTGTAGACGTCGTCCGCGTAGCGCACTTCCCCCGACGCCCCGACCGTCACCGTCCAGTAGACGATCAGCACGTACGGCTTGTTCTCCAGCGCCACGTTCTGCGTCTCGCCGCTCGCCAGCGTCTGCTCGATCTTCGCGTGATCCCAGCCGTCCTGGCCGTGAAGGAGGATCTCGGCCAGGTCCAGGACGTTCTCCGTGCGGATGCAGCCGTGACTGAAGGTCCGGCTGCTCGACTCGAAGAGGTGCTTGCTGGGCGTATCGTGCATGTAGATCGAGTACTTGTTGGGGAACAGGAGCTTCACCTTGCCGAGCGCGTTGTCGTCGCCCGGCGGCTGCTTCAGCGTGTAGGGGAAGTTGTCGGGCGAACCCCAGTCCACGTTCGAGGGATCGACCTCCTCGCCCTTGGCGTCGTAGACCTTGAGATGCCGCGAGCCCAGCCCGTCCTTGCCCGCCTGGATGTCGGGGAAGATCTCCTGGGCCACGATCGACTGCGGCACGGTCCAGTCGGGGTTGAACACGACCGTGGTCATGCGCGCGCGGAAGGTCGGCGTCTGCTTGGCCTCGTCGCCGATCTGCGTCCTCCCCTCCCAGACGTTCTTTCCCCCCTGGATGTAGTAGGCCTTGAACGCGGGCAGGTTCACGAGCACGAAGTCCCCCTTGAGCCCCCCCAGCACCCACCGTGCGCGCTCGAGATTCACGCGCACCTGCGCGGCGCGCGCGGCGGCGGTCACGTTCATCGCGTCGATCGTCTTCTTGTCCACCACGCCCGTCTCGGGCAGCCGGTGGCGCGCCTGGAAGAGCTTGACCGCGTCCTCCAGCGCCCGGTCGAAGCCGCGCGTGGAGTCGGCCGAAGCCGCCTGATCCAGCTCCCCGCTCTTCGCGAGCCGGGCGCGCACGCGCTGGACCCGAGGATCGGACGTGCCCGGCTTGATCGCGCGGCCGGGGGGGACGGTGCCCCATCCGCCGCTCGCCTCGATCTCCCGGAGCTGGGCCAGCGCGTTCATCAGGCCCTTGTAGATGAAGTGATCCGGCCTGGCCGCCTGGATCGCGTTCACCGGATCCTTGGACTTGGCCACTTCCTCCAGCGTCTGCTCCAGCGGCGGCATGTCGTCGCGCGGGTCCACGTTCCAACGTGGATCGAGCGACTTGGGCCGGACCCGTCCGTAGCGGACGTGGTCCACCACCGCGGCGATCGCGTCGGAGAGAAGCAGATCGAGGTCAGCTTCCAGCTCCGCGGTCGTCGCGTGGGAGCGCTGGCCCTCCAGCTTCTGGATCGCGGCCAGGTGGTAGTCGTCGGGGTTCAGCCCATCGTTGGAGACCCCGCGGATCGCCTCGATGATCTTGGGCACGTCGTCATGGTCCCAGGCGATGCCGGACTGGCGCGCCTTGTAGAAGCGGCCGACCGCTTTCGGCTCGATCAGCCGCTCGCCGGCGATCGCCCCCGTGGGCACGGCGGAGGCGACGCGGGTCTGGATGCTGTGCGTGACCGCGGCGCGGGAGGGACCCGGCGAGCCGCAGGCCAGCGGCATCAGGGAAAGCAGGGTGGCAAGGCCGAGTGCGGCCGGGCCGGCAAGGCGCTCTTTGAACATATGGGCTCCGCGGGGCGATGCGCCAACTCCCCCAGGCGCTCTGCCCCATTGGCGTTACGTCGTTTGCGGTGCGGCCCGATTTCGGCCGGAGTGGCGAACGGGTGAACGCAAGGAGCGCGCCATCGCGGAGGGCACCCGATGTGCGGCTACGGAGCTACGGGTCGGGCGGTCACCGCGGCAAGCTCACACGGCGATGCGCTGCAGGTCCTCCAGAGTGCACAGGGCGCCGACCGGTACGCCCTCGGCTTCGATGCTCTGGCGGCCGTTCTGCTCCTGGCGGTCGATCATGACGACCGCCTTCACGACGGTCAGGCCCGCCTCGCGGCACTTCTGGATCGCCTCGATCGTGGACTTCCCGCTCGTGATCACGTCGTCCACCACGAGCACGCGGTCCCCCGCCTTCACGTCCCCTTCCAGGAGCTTCTTCAAGCCGTGCGACTTGGGCTCCTTCCGCACGGCGAAGGCGCGCACGGTGCGGCCCGCCGCGTAGGCCGCGTCGGAAACGGCGATCGCGATCGGATAGGCCCCGATCAGAAGCCCGCCCGCGGCGTCCACGGCCTGACCCGCGGCCTCGGCCAGCATCAGCTCGCCGACGATCCGCCGCAGCGGCGCGTGCGAGAGCCCGACGCGGCAGTCCACGTAGAAGCGCGACATCGCCCCCGACGCCAGCTGGAAGGTGGGCGTGTCGCTGTACTTGAACGATCCGGTTTCAAGGAGCAGATGGAGCAGCTGGTCACGGGTCGCGGTCATCCGATCTCCTTCAGGTCCCGGTCGAGGTGGGCAGCCCCGACTCGATTCGAACGTCGGTGAACAAGGCGGCGATCTCCTTTGGAACCGGCGGCGCCTCTGCCGGCCACACGAGCGTCCGTTGGGAGACCCGCGGCCCGAACTGCGGCTGATCCAGCAGGGGCTGGAGCGCCGGAGTAAGGCGCAGGATGGTGGTGTGCAGGTCCAGGAAGATGGGTCGGTTCGCGAACGCGAGCGCGCGATCCAGCTCCCCGCGCGCGAGGCAGGCCTCGATGGCCCAGCTGAGGACCGTTGGATTGAGCTCGAGTGAGGTCTCCGCCACGGCGAGCGGCCCCCCCGCTTGCTCCGGCCTCCCGTCTCGGGTCGCGAGCACCGCGTCCAGAGCCTGGGCCATCGCGGCGGCGCCCGGGATTTCCTTCAATTCCAGGAGGCACTTCCGGGCCGACGGCAGATCCTGGCGGTCCAGATGCGCCGCGGCGATCGCGATGTACGCGTGGCGCCGGTCGAAGGCATTGGCGGCCACCTCGAGCCCGCGGGTCCCGATGATCAGGGCTTCGTCATGACGCCCCGTCCCCCGGAGCACGTTGTTCAGCCAGCCGTACGTGTAGCTGAGCTGCGGGTCCGTTTCCAGCCCTCGCCGCAGGCGGCGTTCGCTCGCGGCGAGGTTCGTTTGGTCATAGCTCGAGACGCCGAGATTGATCCATGCCGCGGTCAGGCGCGGGTTTACTTCCACGGCCTTCAACAACACGCGCTCGGAGGCCTCGAAATCCCCCGCGCCTCGCAGCACCAGGGCTTCCGCCTTGTAGCCTTCCGCCAGCTTCGGGTTGATGGTGATCGCGCGGCGCGCAGCTTCCAGGCCGAGCTTGGTGAGCTCCCGGGCGGGTCCCAGGTCCCATTGGATCATCTGCCCATAGCAATCGGCGATCCCCGCCCAGGCGAGCGCGTAGTTCGGCTCAACCTGCGTGGCGCGCTGGAACAGGTCGAGCGCCTCGTGCAGCGACTCCCGCGAGTAGAGGTAATAGCGCTCCCGCCCCTTCAAGTAGAGGTCGTACGCCCGGACGTCCTCGGGGCGGTCGCGTCCCAGCTTCTCGGTCTCTCCCGGCGCGAGCGCCACCTTGAGCGCCGCGACGATGGAGGAGGCGATCTCCTCCTGCACTGCGAAGACGTCCTGCAGCGTACGGTCGTAGCGCTCGGCCCAGAGGTGAAAGCCGTCCGCGGCGTTGATGAGCTGCGCCGAGATCCGCACACGGTCGCCTGCGCGGCGCACGCTTCCCTCCACCACGGCCGTCACCCCCAGCTCCGCCGCCACCCTCGGGATGTCCGCCGCCTCGCCTCGGTAGCGCGCGACGGCGTTTCGCGACGCAACGCGCAGTCCCTTGATCTTGGAAAGGTCGGTGAGGATGTCCTCGGTGATCCCCGCGCAGAAGTAATCGCTCTCCCGATCGCTGGAGAGATTCTCGAAGTAGAGGACGGCGAGCGAAGGGACCGACGTGCCGAGACCGGTGCGGGGCGCCTTGGACCCGTCGGCCATCTCCACCAGCTCGCGGCGGATCGCCCCGATATCCGCGGCGCGCGACGACGCCTCCTTCTGAAGGCACCGCTTCAGGACGTCCCGCAGTTTGGGGGGCACCGATTGGGGCAGGGCCGGCCACTCGGGCTCGCGCTCCAGGACCTTCGCCATCACGTCCGAGGAGGTCCGCCCGGCGAAGGCGCGCTTTCCCGCGAGGCATTCGAAGAGAATGCATCCGAACGCCCAGACATCGGTGCGGCGGTCGACCGGTTGCCCGCGCGTCTGCTCGGGGCTCATGTAGGCGGCGGTCCCGAGCACCGCGCCCTCGGCGGTGATCGGCTCGGTGCCCGCGACCGACGATACGGCCCCGGTGGGGCTGCGATCCTTCGCGATTCCGAAGTCGAGCACTTTCACCGTGCCGGCCGGCGTGATCATGACGTTCCCCGGCTTCAGGTCGCGATGGATCACCCCCCGCTCGTGCGCGGCCTCGATGGCCGACGCGATCTGCGCCCCCACCGCGAGCGTCTCTTCCACCGTGAGAGCTTCGCGCGAGAGCCGCGCGCCCAGGGTCTCCCCCGAGACGAACTCGAGGATCAGGTAGGGCACGCCGTCCACGTCGACAAGGCCGTGGATGCCCGCGATGTTGGGATGATTGAGGGAGGCGAGGAGCTTGGCCTCGCGCTCGAACCGCGCGAGCCGCGCCGGATCCTTCGCGAACGTGTCCGGGAGCGCCTTGATCGCGACCGTGCGGTCCAGCCGTGTGTCGCGCGCGCGGTAGACCTCCCCCATGCCGCCCGCGCCGAGGGCGCCGGCGATCTCGTAGCCGCCGATTCGGGTGCCGGAGGTCAGCGCCATGGTGGTCTCGAGCGCAAGGGTAGCCGGGTCGGAAAATGCGGGGTCATGCCGGGAAAGATACCACGCGCCTTACGGGCGCGGGAGCGCGTGGGAACGCTGAGAGTTCGCCGGCCTGCTGGCCGGCGGACATCGGCGGACATCGGCGCCGCTTACTTGAGTAGCGCCATCCTCCGCGACAGCGACACGCCGTCCGCTTCCAGCTTGTAGAAGTAGATGCCGGAAGCCGCCGCATGGCCGGCATCGTCCTTACCCGCCCACTCGACGCGGCGCTCACCGGCCGGCGCCGGTCCGTCAAGCAGCGTGGCGACGCGCCGGCCCGCGGCGTCGAACACCGTCACGCGCGCGTGCCCCGCCCGCGGCATCTTGAAGCGGATCTCCGTGCGCGGATTGAACGGGTTGGGCGCGTTCTGCGACAAGAGCGGCCGGGCCGGCGGCGTTCCCCCCACGGCCACGCCGGTCGGCCACGAGCCGCCGTTCAGGAAGACGGACCCTGTCTGCTCCGTGCTGTTCCCCGCGACCACGTCGGGCCGGCCGTCGCGATTCATGTCCAGGATCGCCAGGCCCTGAGCCGTCACGGCCGGGTAATGGACCGTCGACGAGAAACCGCCCCCGGGGCCGCCGGCGCCGAGGAGAACGGCCACGTCCCCAGGCATCGACGCGATCAGGTCCTGCACGCCGTCGCCGTTCATGTCGGCCACGCGCAGCTGCGTCGGCGGCGCGAACAGGCTATAGGTCGCCGCGCTTCCGGAGAAGCCGCCGAACCCATCGTTCAGGATCACCGAGATCTTCCCGCCGGCTCCCGAGCCGCCAACCGCGACGTCCGGCCAGCCGTCCCGGTTGAAGTCGCCGAACACGGGGCTGATCGGGTTCGCGCCGATGGTGACCTGGCCGTTCATCGAGAACACCCCACCGGGCTGCTGCAGATGGAGGCGGGCGCTGCCGGTGCCGCCGCCGGTAGCCACGATGTCCGGGAGCCCGTCCCGGTTCATGTCGCCGATCGCGATGCCGGTCACGCCGTTCACGGTCGTGAGGGTGGTCGGCGCCGCGAAGTTGCCCGTTCCGTCTCCGATCAGAATGGAGATGTCCTGGGCGGTCGGATTCGACGTGATGACGTCGAGGATCCCGTCCCGATTGAGGTCACCGACGGCGATGCGAATGGGGGGCCAGTTCGTCGCGCGAGGGAGCGGGGGCCCGAACGTGCTGAAGGAGCCCAGCATCACGTAGAGGTTCGTCGAGTTGCCATTGCCGACGACCAGGTCGAGGCGCCCGTCGCGATTCAGATCCGCCAGCACGCACGAGCGCGGGTCGGCGCCCGTGATCGCCGCGACGGAGCCGCCGAGGAATCCACCCATGCCGTTGCCCGACAGCGTCCCGGCGAACGGCGTTCCGGAAATCGTACCGACCATCACGAAATCGGCGTCGCCGTCCCCGTCGACGTCGGCGCCATCGGCTCCGGCGGTGAGCACGCCCACGTTCCCATAGTCGGTCCGAGGCCCCAGGTTCCCGAAGCTCGCGCCGGGGAGGCCGCGCAGGACGTTGACCGCGCCCCCGTTCGCGCCGGTCATGCCCGCCACGTCGATGACGCCGTCGCGATTGAAGTCGCCCAGCGCCATCCCCAGCGGATTCGAACCCGCCCCGTAGTCGGCGCTGGTCGCGAGGCTGCCTCCGAGGAGCACGGAGAGTGCCTGCGGGTCGGCGGGTACCGCGTAGCCGTTCTTGCCGAGGATGTCGGGCCTTCCGTCGCGGTTCACGTCGGCGATCGCGATCATCTGGGGCACGTCGAGCGCCGGGAACAGGGATGGCGATCCAAAGCCCCCGGTGCCGTTGCCGTACAGAACGTCGACGCCCTGGTTCTCGTCGGCGGTGAGCGGCGCGACTCCCTCCTCGCCCACGGCCAGGTCGGGGAACCCATCCAGGTTCAGATCCGCCACGGCGCCGCCGCGGGTCGAGTGGCCGGAGAGGAGCGTCGTGGCGCTCCCGAACGTGCCGTCTCCATTGCCGAGGTAGCGCAGGACGCCGCTGTCGGTGCTGACCGCCAGGTCCAGCTTGCCGTCCCGATTCCAGTCGCCCAGCGTGAGCGCGCGGATCGAGGTCGGCCCCACGAGCGTGATCGGGCTCAGCACGGAGAACGAGCCCGTGCCCGATCCGAGGAAGACCCGGAACGACGCGCCGCCGGTCGCCGCAAAATCCGGAATGCCGTCGCGATTCAGGTCGCCGATCGCGACCGGCTCGCCGTAGCCCGTCTCGGCCACGGTGGGCGCGGCGAAACCGGCGCCGGCGCCCAGGCAGATGCGCATCTCCGCCGCGGCGGGGTTGTAGAAGAGCAGGTCCTGGATCGCGTCGCGGTTGGCGTCCAGCGTGCCGACCCACGTGAGCGTCCCGCCGCCGCCCGAGATGGTGGTGCGGTTCGTGAACGTGCCGTCGCCCACCCCCTGCATCCAGACGAGGTCGTTCGGATCGGCGCCGGTCACCACCACGTCCAGGATGCCGTCGCGGTTCACGTCCACGCTGACGACGCGGTCGGAGGTGGTCGCGACGGTCGTCGCGAGCATGCCGCCGAAGCCGCCGAACGGGTTCCGCCGCAGGACCGAGACGGTGTGCGTCGGATCGGCCGCGGCCATGTCGCCCGTGTTCGCGACCGCGAGATCCGCGGTCGCTGAAGACGACGCGAAGGCGACCCCCCAGGGCGTCGCTCCTCCATTCACGTAGGACTGGGTTCCCACCACGGACGCGCCCTGGACGTTGGCGAGGTAGGCCACGTTCACGCCACCCCGGCCGCCGTCCCCGGCGACCGCGATGTCGCCCGAGCTCGCGGTGACCGCCTGGACCGCGATCGAAAGCGGAGTGAAGGGCAGCGACAGGTTGAGACCGCCGCCGAATCCTCCAGCGCCGTTGCTCAGTCGCGTCACCACGCGCGCGGAGCAGGCGACGGCGACGTCGGTGGTGGTGTTGGCATCCAGGGGACCCGCGGCGATCGCGCTCGGCTTGTTCCCCACCGGGATGCTCACGCCCACATTCAGGCCGCCGGTGCCGTTGTTCTGGTTCGTGAAGAGGGTGATCGTGCCGCCGAGGTAGTTGCACGAGATCACGTCGGGCGCCGAGTCGGCGTTGAACTGCGCGATCACCACGCCGCGCGGCTCCGCCGGCGTGGCGTAGTCGGTGCGGGCGCCCATGATGCCGGAGCCGCTGTTGAGCCAGACCGAGATCGTGTTCGATCCCGAGTTGGCCGCGACCACGTCGAGGAACCCGTCGCCGTCCAGATCGCCGAGGGCGACCGCGCGCGGGTGCGAGCCGGCCATGTTCTGCTGAGTGAAGGAGAGGTTGCCCGAGCCATCGCCCAGGAGTACCGACACCGTGTTGCTGCCGTAATCGGCGGTGACCGCGTCCAGTTTCCCGTCGCCGTTCAGGTCGCCGACGGCAACCGCGACCGGACCGGTTGAGGTCCCCGTGGGGGAGTTGATCTT
>DASSLZ010000137.1:0-3434 GCA_035689165.1 Candidatus Eiseniibacteriota bacterium
CGCGCCGCCGACGGATCGGTCACCATGACGGTCGACGTGCTGGATCTCCAGGCACTGCTCCACGAGTCGTCGGCGGCGGAGGGTGATCTTCGTAGCGTCACGCCGGAATCGCTCCCGCCCGCGCCGGCGGCGGCCGCCATCGGCCACGTCCATCTCCACGTCGCCGATCTCGACGCGGCCAGGCGCTTCTATGCCGACGTGCTGGGATTCGACGTCGTGACGCGCTACGGCGCCGAAGCGCTCTTCGTCTCAGCGGGCGGATACCATCATCACGTGGGGCTGAATACGTGGGCCGGGAAGGGCGCCTCTCCGCCGCCGCCGGGAGCGGCCGGGCTCCGCTGGTTCGCGATCGAGCACCCGAGCGCCGCCGAGCGGGAAGAGACCGTGTCGCGCGTCCGCGAGGCGGGGATCGACGTCGAGACGATCGGGTCGGACTACCTGGTGCGCGATCCCTCGCGAAACGGGATCCGGCTCACCGCACGATCGTGAGCGGCGTGCGGGCCCGCCGCGCGCCCGCGCGCACCTCGACGAAATAGCGCCCCGAGGCGACCGGACGCCCGCGATCGTCGCGTCCGTCCCAACGCCACGCGTGCTCGCCCGCGCCAAGCTCGCCCAGATCGACCGTGCGGACGCGACGGCCCGCCGCATCCAGGATCCGGAGCGTGGCGGCCGATGGGCCGGCCAGCGTGAAGCGCAGATCGGCGGCGCCGGACGCGGGGTTGGGGCGCGCCCTCTGGATCGCGAACCGGGGTGCCGGGGCGGACGGGTCGGCGGGCGGGTCCTCCGCGTGCGTGGTCGTTCCCTTCCGCAGCGTCATCCTATCGAAGACGGTCCCGTCCTCCTGGATCGCGCGCAGCGTGAGCGAGTCCCCCGCCACGTCCACGGACACGAGATGGAAGATGCTGCGCGACAAGGCCTCGTAGGGCGCCGGCGCGGTGAGCGCGTAGAGCGCGCGGCCGCCGCCTCCGGCCACGACGTAGACCGGTCCGTGCGGATGGAAGTAGGTGGGCTCCTGGACCTGGTCCACCGCGGTCCCCGAGACGATGGGATAGGTTCGCGTGTAGAAGTGGTTGTGCCCCTGGAAGACCATGTCCACGCCGCGCGCGAGGAAGATCGGCTCGAGCGACGCGGCGATGGCCACATCCCCTCCGTGCCCGCCTCCGTTCGAGTACATCGGCACGTGGAAGAAGACGAACTTCCAGGGCTTCGTGCTCGCGGCGAGGTCGGCGTCCAGCCAGGAGACCGCGGCCGCCGGAGGCGCGACGTTCTCGTTCACCACCTCGATCGCCGCGAAGTGCGCGTTGGAGTAGTCGAAGGAGTAGCTGCGCTCGGGCCCGGAGGCGAAGTTCTGCGGCAGGTAGAAGGCGCTCACGAAGGACGCGCCGCCGTCGTAGTAGGTGTCGTGATTGCCGAGAACGGGATAGAAGGGGACGCGCTTCAGGGTCGGGCGGTAGATGGTGAAGTAGTAGGGGGTGAAATTGAAGGGTTCCCCCTGCTCGTAGATGATGTCGCCCGTGAGGATCGCGAGATCGGCGTTCAGCGTGTCGGCGCGCGCCGCGATCAGCCGCTGGTCCGCGGTCGCGGTGCCCAGATCGCCGAACGCGAGGAAGCGGAAGGGCTCCGCCGCGACGGGCGCCGTCCGGAACGCGCCCGCGTCGAGCGTGTCGGTGTTCGAAACGACTTTGTAGCGGTAGCGCGTCGCCGGCGAAAGGCCGCTGAGCGCGACGGCGTGGTCGGCGACGGTACCAGGCTGCGTGGCCTGGAGCGCGGTGCTCCAGTTGGTCACGGGATCGACGCCGTAGAGGACCCTGCCCGAGGAGGCGACGTCGGTCTGCCAGGCCACCAGCATCGAGGTCGAGGTCTGGAGCGAGAGCCACGGGTGGCGCGTGTAGACCAGCGCGCGCGCCGGCGTCGGCGCGGTACCGAGGTGCGACGCCAGGAGCAGGAGCAGGATCCGGAGGCCACGCCGCGTCGTCATGGACGAAGGATAAACAAAACCCCGGCCGCGGGCGACCGGGGTCGAGCGATTGGTGGAGGCGGAGGGAATTGAACCCTCGTCCGAAAGCGGCTCCTGTAGGACCAGCTACGCGCGTAGTCCGCTGTTTCAGCCTTCGCGGTCCCGGACACAAGCGGACAAGGTCACGTTACCGCTATCCCGATAGAGTCTCGCCCTCTCGACTCAGGCGGATCTCGAGGGCCAGCCCACCTTCATGACGCTCGTTCCGGCCTCGGCAGGCGCAGACCGGGCGAGCGCAAGCGGCTTAGTTAGGCCGCGAGAGCCAATTCAGTATTGGCTTCTGTGTTTTGCCGGTTGTTTTACGAGGCCTCCGGCACCTCGGCGCGCGTTCCTAGATTCACCACTCCGTCGAATCCATTCGCCCCCATAGGTTTGTCATCTGGAGCCGCCGTGAGTGTACCACCTGAGGATCGGCCGCTCCCGCCAACCCCATTAGATGCAATCGGGCGAGAGTGCGCTTCGGGCGGGGCGACCTGTGTTGCCCCTTTTGCGGCACTGTTCCCGCCTGTCCTACACGCCTCGGCCGGGGCTCCCCGCCGATCCCCGCCAAGTGACTGCTGGAAGGTAGGTTAAGTGATCAGGCGACAGGCACCTCACTGGCCTTCAACTTGCGTCCAAGAGCATGGGACCGGCTCAGGAAAGGAGACCCATCATGAGACTCACCCATTTTCGAATGCGACTCGCCGGCGTCCTGGGAGCCGCCGCGATCCTGGCCCTGTCGGCCGTCACGGCGCAGGCGCAGACCCGCTACGACCGGCAGACCACCCGCGAGGTGCTCTCCCGGATGCACCACGTGAACCAGATGGAAATCAGGCTGGGCGCGCTCGCGATGACCAAGGGACGCGACCCGGATGTCCGTGACTTCGGCAGGCAGCTTCGGGATGACCATATCCGGAACGACCGGCAGGTCGTGAACCTCGCTTCGCGCGAGGGCGTGCAGCTTGTCGCCATAGGTATGAATCCGCACGAGCGTCAGGTGTCGCGGCGGCTTCGGATGGCGAGGGGGCATGAATTCGACCGCGAGTTCCTGGATGCCATGGCTCAGGGTCACACGCAGGTCATCCAGATGATGAGGCAGGCGCATCGCGACGTTCGCGACCCCGAGGTGCGCCGGTTCATCGGAAGCACACTGCCCGCGCTACGCGAGCACCGGAACATGGCGCGGAGTTTCCAGGATCAGCTGTAGCAGGTAGCGATCGGCAGCATGACCCATCCCGAGTCGCGTCCGCCTCGGCAAGGCGGGCGCGCTCGGGGGCTGCTGCCTGATGAGTCTTCGCGCTTCGCTCATGGACCCGCTCTCGCCTAGTCTTATGCGATGAATTCGGGCGCGGCCTCATGAACGAAGCGGCTCCGGAGACTCCGGGCAGGATCCACCGGGCGATCGACACGAAGGCGTTCGAGCATCCGCCGATGCGAA
>DASSLZ010000138.1:0-2252 GCA_035689165.1 Candidatus Eiseniibacteriota bacterium
GCCGATCGCTCGCATTCCTCTACGTGGCGCTGCTCCTCCACTCCATCGTGATCCCCTTCATCACCGTGCCCCGCGCGGTGATCCTCCAGCGCGTCGTCCCGCCCGCGCGCATGGGGCGCGTCTTCTCGCTCGTCAACTTCACCGTGTTCGGGGTGACCGCGATCTCGGTCGCGATCGCCGGAGCCGTGCTGGACCGGATCACGGCGCCGCAGATGTACGCCATCACGGGATTCTGCGGCGGGCTGACGGGAATTTTGGGCATGGCGTCGCGCAGGCTGCGCGCGCTCTAGCCGAAGGGGCGATGGCCGGACGCGACCCGGCGCCGCGTCAGCGCTTCCGGCTCATCAGGGCGTAGAGCGGGAACCCCGTCGCCGCGATGGCCACGCCCGCGGCCGACCGCCATCCGCTCGACACCAGGTCGCTCGCGATGATCGCCAGGGTGACGAGGATGAAGAGGATCGGAGTCACCGGGTAGAGCGGGGTGCGGTATCCCGTCCCGTCTCCGGCCTCGGCGTCCCTGGCGGCCGCCGCGCCCTGCCGCCGGCGCACGAAGAGCGCGGCGGTCGTGAGCCCGTAGAAGAGCCAGGAGGTGGTGACGAACCATCCCGAGACGTCCTCGAACCCGTTCGCGCACCAGAGCCAGATTCCCGAGAGTAGGGCCTGGAGCCAGAGCGCGAAATCGGGCGTGCCGCGACTCGAGACGTGAGCCGCGCGGCGCCAGAAGAGCCCATCGGCGGCCATCGCGAGCGTGACGCGCGGACCCGTGAGCACCGACGCCGAGATCGTCCCGAACGTGGAGACCGCGACCAGCACGGCCAGCGCGCGGCTGCCGCCCTCGCCCAGGATGCGCCGGATCGCCTCGCTGGCCACCGCCTCGTAGTGGGCCACCTCGGCGGGCGAGAGCACGTGAAAGTAGGCGAGGTTGGTGATGACGTAGACGGCGATCACGATCATCGTGCCGACCAGGATCGCGATCGGCATCGCGCGGCGGGGGTTCTTGATCTCGCCCGCCACGTACGTCGAGTCGGTCCAGCCGTCGTAGGCGAAAAAGATCGGAATCATGGAGATCGCGAGCGCGATCAGGAGCGGATGCGGCGCGGGATGCGTCGCCGCGGCGGTGGACGCCTCTCCGGCGGCGGCGCCGCCGTGCGGCAGGAAAAACGCGGCGGCGCAGAGGCCCAGGATCCCGATCACCTTGAGCGTGGTGAGGAGCGTCTGGGTGCCCGCTCCCTGCTTCACCCCCAGCCAGTTGATCAGCGTGAGGATGAAGATCGCGGCGAGCCCCACGGGAAGACGGACCGCCTCGGCGAGGCCGAGCGCATGGCAGAAGTAGATGGCGAAGACCGTCGTGATCGAGGCGATGACGGTCGGCTTGATGACGGAGAGGGAGGCCCAGCCGAAGACGAAGCCCAGGCGGTCGCCGAACGCCTCGCGGATGAAGACGTAGAGTCCCCCGGTGCGGGGGTGCGCCACCGCCAGCTCGGCCAGCACGAGCGACCCGCACATCGAGAGCACGCCGCCGAGCACCCAGGCGAACAGCATGACGGGGACCGAGTGGAGCTCCTGCGCGACCGAGTGCGGGGAGCGGAAGATTCCCGAGCCGACGATGCTTCCGACGGTCACCGCCGTGGCGGCGTAGAGTCCGATCTGGCGGCGGAGCAGCGCGTCCGCGTGGCCCGCGCGCGCGGGCGCGGGGGTGGCTTGGGCGCTCATGATCCTCCCTCCTGGTGGGAATCCCGCCGGAGGCTCGAGGCATCCGAGCAACCGTCGAGCGATACCCTCGTCCGCCGCCCCTTATACCACGGCCCGGGCCGGCCGGGTGTTCGCCGCAGGAGGAATGGATGAACGCGACCCGTACCCGGTTGGACCCCAGAACCTCGATCGGCGCCGTGGACGTTGCGGTTTCCGATCTGGACCGCTCGATCCGCTTCTATAAGCGCGCCTTGGGATTCCAGGTCCATGCCCGCGAAGGCGAACACGCGCGACTGGGCGCGGGCGGCCGCGACCTGCTCCGCCTGGAAGAGGTCCGCGGCGCGCGGCGCGTCCCGCGCACCACCGGCCTCTACCACTTCGCCGTGCTCCTGCCGGGCCGTACCGACCTGGCGACGGCGCTCGTCCGCCTGGCCGCTTCGGGCGCGCCGCTCGGCGGCGCTTCGGATCACGGCGTGAGCGAGGCTCTCTACCTGTCCGATCCGGACGGTAACGGCATCGAGATCTACCGCGACCGCCCGCGCGAAGAGTGGCCGCGCGCC
>DASSLZ010000139.1:0-2249 GCA_035689165.1 Candidatus Eiseniibacteriota bacterium
GCGTCGGCGAAGCCGACGCCAAGCGAGGGCCAGACGAGCGTGAGCGCTTTCGAACCGCCGTTGCTGGCCCGGCACTACACCCGCTTCCGCGTCGCCGAGCGGCTGCTCCTCACGGGCCATTCGCACCAGGCCTGGCCCGACGTTGCTTTCGACGGCCAGCTTGAGGCATGGAACGACGCGGCGGAACTCGTGGACGAGAAGTGGGGACGGGCGGCGGACAAGGCCGAGCGCGTGCGCCGCGGCTTCGCCAGGCTCTTGGGCGGCGCGCCCGGCGAGATCGCTCTCGGGCAGAACACCCACGAGCTGGTGCTGCGCTTTCTCTCCGCGCTCCCCCTGGTCGATCGACCGAGGCTGGTCAGCACCGACGGCGAGTTCCACTCGATCCGCCGCCAGCTCGACCGGCTCGCCGAGGACGGGCGGCTCGAGATCGTGAAGGTTCCCGCCGGCCCTCCGGACGCCATCGCCGAGCGCCTCGCCGCCGCCGTGAATGAACGCACGTCCGCCGTGCTCGCCTCCTCCGTGCTCTTCGGAAACGCGGCGATCGTCCCGGGGCTGGGGTCCGTGGCCGCGGCGTGCCGGCGCGCCGGAGCCGAGCTCCTGGTCGACGCCTACCACCACCTGAACGTCGTGCCCTTTTCCCTGCGTGGGGAGGCGCTGGAGGAGGCGTTCGTCGTGGGCGGAGGCTACAAGTACTGCCAGCTGGGAGAGGGGAACTGCTTCCTCCGCGTTCCCCCGCACGCCCGCGAATACCGCCCCGTCATCACCGGCTGGTACGGCGAGTTCGCGCACCTCACCGATCGCGCGGACGCGCGCGTGTCCTACGCCGAGGGGCCGGAACGCTGGGCGGGCGCCACCTACGACCCGACCAGCCACTACCGCGCGGCACGCGTCTTCGATTTCTTCGAGGATCAGGGGCTCACGCCGGAACGGCTGCGCGCGATCAGCGAGCATCAGATCCGCCTGCTTGCGGATGGCTTCGACGCGCTCGGTCTCGATCCCGGGGTGATCGCCCGCGACCGCTCGATCCCTCTCGAACGGATCGGCGGATTCCTCGCGCTCCGGTCTCCTGGGGCCGAAGCGATCTGTGCCGGTCTCAGGGCTCTCGGCGTCCTGGCCGATGTTCGGGGCGACCTGCTCCGCCTGGGCCCCGCGCCCTACCTGGCGGACGAGCAGATCGAGCGCGCGATCGCGGAGCTGGGCCGGGTCGCCCGCGCCTAGCCGCATTCGGGCCCCTCTGGACGAGCCCATCCCCGGAGCCCCATACTTCGTTCGACACCCCCCACAACTGT
This sequence comes from Candidatus Eiseniibacteriota bacterium, assembly GCA_035689165.1. GTDB lineage: Bacteria > Eisenbacteria > RBG-16-71-46 > SZUA-252 > SZUA-252 > DASQJL01. The sequence goes on from DASSLZ010000139.1 coordinate 1,290, forward strand.
CTCCCAAGGGAAGCGAGGGCCCCCGCGTGGACGGCACCGCGATCCTCCTTCAGCGCATCCGCGATGGCGACGAGCGCGCCAGGGAAGAGCTCGCCCGGGCCTACCTGCCGGTCGCCCGGCGCCTGGCGCACGGACGCCTGCCCGCGAGCGCGCGGGGCCTCTCCGAGACCGACGACATCGCGTCCCGCTCGGTCACCCAGGCCGTGAGCCACGCGGCGCGCTTCGAGATGCGCCATGAAGCGGCGTTCCTCGTCTACCTCCGCCGCATCGTCATCAATGAGATCCGCACCGAGATCCGACGGGCGAAGGCGCGCCCCTCCGGCGGCGAGCTGGATACCGATGTCGCCTGGAACGGGCCTTCGCCGCTGGACAACGTGATCGGGCGGGAGCTGATGAACCGCTACGAGCGCGCTCTGGACCAGCTCACGCCTCACCAGCGCGAAGCCGTCGTCCTGAGGCTGGAGTTCCGGCTGGGATACCGGGAGATCGCCGCCAAGATGGATCTCGACTCGCCCGACGCGGCCCGGATGCTGGTGTCCCGGGCCATGGTCCGGCTGGCGAAGCTGATCGCTCCCCAGGACGGTCCTTCATGAGCGAACCGCGCGACGACGAGCCGATCGACGAAGAGCGGCTTCGATTCGCGGAGCGGATCGTCGACCGGACCCCGATCGACTGGGACTCCGACGCGGCCGGCGCCGGGCTCTCGCCGGACGAGACGAGCGGCTTTCAGGAACTGGAGCGGCTGGTGGCGGCGCATGTCCGGGTCGCGAAGGAGTTCGACGAGATCAACGCGCCCGGCGCCGGATCCCTCATTTCCCACTATCGCGTCGTGAGCCGCCTCGGCTCGGGGGGCATGGGGGTCGTCTATCAGGCCCAGGACGAGCGGCTGGACCTGGGCCGTCTCGTCGCGCTGAAGCTGGTTCATCCGGAAGCCTCCGGCGACGACGTGATGCGCCAGGT
>DASSLZ010000140.1:0-3959 GCA_035689165.1 Candidatus Eiseniibacteriota bacterium
CCGGTTCTTCGTGAGGAGGTTCTGGTACTCGGCCAGCGCCGCGGGAAACTCCGTGAGGAACTTCCGGACGGCGGGCACGAACGCGTCGGGCACGTCCTGGAAGAACCCGCCCACGCGGAAGTACGACGGCGTCAGGCGCGATCCCGCGCACATGTCGTTCAGATCGAGGAGCTTCTCCCGCTCGCGGAAGCAGTAGAGGAAGACGCTCATCGCGCCGAGGTCCAGGGCGTGCGTCCCCAGCCAGACCAGGTGCGAGGAGATCCGCATGATCTCGAGGAAGATGATCCGGAGCGTCTTGGCGCGGTCGGGTACCTCGGTGCCCAGGATCTTCTCCACCGCGCCGACGTACGCCATGTTGTTCCCCAGCGGGGACAGGTAGTCCATCCGGTCGGTGACCGTGATCGACTTGGTGTACGTCTTCGACTCCATGATCTTTTCCATGCCCGTGTGGAGATAGCCCATCACCGGCTTCAGGCTCACGACCGTCTCGCCGTCCAGCTCGATGATCAGGCGCAGCACGCCGTGGGTGGACGGGTGCTGCGGACCCATGTTGATCGTGAAGGTCTTGAATTCGGGCGCGGTCTCGCTGGTGTTGGGCAGGGGCGTCGTGGTGGCGGGCATGACGTTCTAGGCGGCCGTCTCCGGCGGCGTGTTGGTCGCGGCGGCGCGGCCGATCTCATCCGACGCCGGAGCCTCCGCGACCGCGACGTCGTGGTCGCCGGGCACCGGGGCGTGGAGCTTCATCCGGTCGATCTTTTCCTGGAGCTTCATGATGCCGTAGATCAGAGCCTCGGGACGCGGCGGGCAGCCGGGCACGTAGACGTCCACCGGCACCACGGTGTCCACCCCCTGCACGATGGCGTAATCGTAGAACTCGCCGCCGCACGAGGCGCAGGCCCCCATGGAGATCACCCACTTCGGCTCGGGCATCTGGTCGTAGATGCGTTTCAGGATCGGAGCCATCTTCTTGCTGACCCGGCCGGCCACGATCATGAGGTCGGCCTGGCGGGGCGAGGCGCGGAACACCTCGGCCCCGAAGCGGGCGAGGTCGTAGCGGGAGGCGCTGGTCGCCATCATCTCGATGGCGCAGCAGGCCAGCCCGAAGGTGGCGGGCCAGAGCGACGAACGGCGGGCCCAGTTCACCATCTTCTCGACGGTGGTCGTGAGGATGCCGTCCGGAATCAGTTCTTCAAGTCCCATGGATCACCTGTTCGGTCAGTTCGTGAAAAAGGGCACGATGCTCAGCGCAAGTCCCTTTGGAACCGTACACTAGCAGCGGCAACGGGTTGCGTCAATCACAACCCCAGGTGCCCGAGGATCTCCTCGGTCGCGTAGAAGAGGAGCACGCCCGCGAAGACCCCCAATGGCTTTTTGATGCCCTTGGCTTCGTTCACGGCGGGGATTAAATCGGAGGCGGCGACATAGATGGCCGCTCCCGCCGAGACCGGAAGCGCGATCCGCACCGACCCCCGCAGCATGGTCGTCCCCAGCGTTCCCACCACCGTCATCACGCCCAGGAAGGTCGCCGCCAGGATCGCGTCCCGGCGGGAGCGGCCCGCGGCGACCATGATCGACGCCATGGTGAAGCCCTCGGGGATCTTATGGAGGAAGACGGCGATGGCGATGAGGAGCCCCAGGCCGGGATCGATCAGGAATCCCGAGCCGATCGAGATCCCGTCGAAGAGGGTGTGGAGCGCCAGCCCCATCAGCGCGGTGGTCCCGACTACCGGCTCGACCCAGTGCTCGTGGTGGGTCTCCTCGCCGAAGTGGAAGTGCGCGACCAGGACGTGCTCGGCGAAGTGGACCAGCAGGTAGCCGACGAGGATCAGCGTTCCCACCGACAGCATCGCCGTCTCCCCCTTCAGGGCGAGGCGGTAGCTCTCGGGGACCATGCGCAGGAGGACCGCCGCCAGCATGAATCCGGCGCCGATGGCGACGAAGTAGGACTGGCGGATCCTGTCCCAGCCGCTCGCTTTCGCGGCGAGGAGGCCGCCGAAGACGTTGGCCCCGCCCGCGACGAGCGCGCAGGCGATCGCCGTCCACGCCGGGCCGGCGGTCATGACGGTGGTGGTGTGAAGGGGCTCACGCGGCTAGCGGCCGCGGACGATCCCGGGGGAATGCGTGGTCCCGACCGGGACCAGGAGCTGTTCCTTGGCGTAGATGAAGGAGTCGCGCGAGTAGTCGGAAAGCTCGAAATTGTGCCCCAGGAAGATCGCGTCCTCGGGACAGGCCTCTTCGCAGTACCCGCAGAAGATGCAGCGGAGCATGTCGATCTCGTAGCGCTTGGCGTAGCGCTCCCCCGCCGAGAAGCGCTCCGTGACGCTGTTCTCCCCGGCCTCCATGTAGATGGCGTCGGCCGGGCAGACCGCGGCGCAGAGACCGCAGCAGACGCACCGCTCGAGGCCGTTCGAGTAGCGGTGCAGCTCGTGGAGCCCTCGGAAGCGCGGGAACATCGTCATGCGCTGGTCGGGATATTTCAGGGTAACGGGCTTCTTGAAGAAATGCGAGAGCGTGATGCTGAGGCCCTTCATGAGTTCGATCGGAGTGATGGCCATCGGCGCATTATAGGGAGCGGGTGTCTGGCGGGTCAAGCGGGCCGGGCGCGGGCGGCGCCCTGCCGGAGCTACGCTTCGGGGCTTCGGCCGTACTCTTCGGGGCGGATGTCGAGCTTCTTGATCTTGTAGAGGAGCGTGGTGCGCTTCATCCCGCCCAGGCTGCGCGCGGCCTCGGACTGGTTGCCGCCGTGGGACCGGAGGGCATGCAGGATCACCTCGCGCTCGGCGCTTCCCGCGCGCGTCGCGGCGCGCCGCGCTCCGCCGCGCGAGCCCGGCCGGGTGGCGGGCTGGAGCTGGATGGCGGCCGCGTCGATCTCCTCGCCGTCGGTGGCCAGGGCGGCCACGCGATCCATCACATTCCGAAGCTCGCGCACGTTGCCGGGCCAGGAATGCGTCGTGAGGAGCTTCCAGGCGTCGGGCGTCAGGCGCACGCGCTTTCCGGCTGCGGCCGAGGCGCGATCCAGCAGGTACTGGCCGATCAGGAGCACGTCGTCGGGCCGCTCGCGGAGCGGCGGCACTTCGAGGCGGATCCCGTTCAGCCGGTAGTAGAGGTCGTCGCGGAAGAGGCCGCGGCGCACCAGCGCCGCGACGTCGCGGGTCGAGGCCGCGATCACGCGCACGTCCACCTGCGTGAGGCCGGTGCCGCCCAGGCGCCGCAGCTCGCCCGTCTCGATCACGCGCAACAGCTTGGCCTGCGCGCTGGTCAAGAGCTCGCTCACTTCGTCCAGGAAGATCACGCCGCGGTTGGCGGCTTCGAAGAGGCCCGGGCGCGAGCCACGATGGCCGCTCACCTCGCCCAGCTCCTCGCCGAACAGGTCGGCGTCCAGCTGACCTTCGGGAAGGGCCGCGCAGTGGCCGACCACGAAGATCTCTCCGCGGCGGTCGCTCAGGGCATGCGCCGCCCGCGCGAGAAGCTCCTTCCCCACGCCGCTCTCGCCCAGGATCAGGATCGGAAGCCGGCTCAACGAGGCGCGCTCCAGCACGCGCAACAGCTCGCGCACGCGCGCGTCCTGCGTCACCATGCCGAAGCGGAAGCAGTCGGGATCGGCCCCTTCGGGCATCGGGTCGGCCGCGTTCCGCCGCGCGGGCGCCGGCGCCGCGGGGCGGAGATCCACGCCCAGCACCTTCTCGATCCGCTCGACCCAGCCGTCCAGCCGCATCGACATCGCGTGGCTCCGCGCTTCCCACAGATGGTCGCGCGCCGCGCGCCGCTCCTCGGCGTCGCCGCCGGCGAGCAAGGTCTCGCCCAGCCAGACCAGAAGGCGCGTCAGCTCGTACACCGCCTCCAGCTTGCGGAGGAGGGAGACGCCCTCCTGCGCCTGACGCAGCGCCTTCTCGCGATGGCCCAGGAGGTGGTGCGCCATGGCCATGACGCGGTGCGTCGACGCTTCCTCGAACCGGTCG
>DASSLZ010000141.1:0-4191 GCA_035689165.1 Candidatus Eiseniibacteriota bacterium
CGCTCGCCGTGCGCAGCCCGCGCTGACGCGTGGCGCTCCCTGACGTCGTGGTCGTGGGCGCCGGCTTTGCCGGCGTGGCGGCCGCGACCGCCCTGGCCGAACGCGGAGCCTCGGTGCACGTTCTGGAGACCCGGCAGCGCCCGGGTGGACGCGCCTACTCCTGGACCGATCCCCTAACGGGCGAGCTCCGCGACAACGGACAGCACGTTCTCGCCTCCTTCTACGACGAGACCTGGAAGCTGCTCCGCCGCATCGGTACCGAGCGCGAGCTGGAGGCCGACCCCGCGTTCCGGCTCCGGTACTGGGAGCGCGGCCGCGGCGAGTACGAGATCCGCTGTCCGAAGCTCCCCGCGCCGTTTCACTGGATCGCCGCGATCGCGTCCTGCCCGCGCCTGTCGCCCGCCGCGCGCCTGGCCGCGGCGTCGCTGCGTCCCAAGGCGGAAGCCCTCGCCCGCGACGACGCCGACCGACGCACGGTCGCGCGGTGGCTCCGGGAGGAAGTCGGAGCGCCCGATCTCGAGACGATCCTGAGTCCTTTGGCCCTCGCGGCGCTGAACGAATCGCCGGACGAGGGATCGGCGGTGCTCTTCGCCCGTGCGCTCGACCGGCTCCTGGGCGCGCCCGCGGCGTCGAGCGGCCTCGCGCTCGCGCGGCGCGGCCTGGGCGATCTGCTCGCGGGATTCGAGGCGTACGTGGCGCGTCAGGGCGGCGCCGTGCGCTACCGCTCCACCGCGCTCGGGGTTCGCGTCGAGCAGGGACGCGCGGCCGGCGTCTCGCTCTTGGGCGGGGAGCGGATCGAGGCGGGAGCGGTGATCCTGGCCGTGCCGCACGAGCGGGTGACCTGGCTGCTTCGCCCTGACCTGGCCGAGCCCTACCGCGCCATCGCCGCGGTTCCCTGGTCTCCCATCGTCTCCACCGTGCACGTGTACGATCGGCCGGTGCTTCCCGCGCGATTCCTCGGTCTCATCGGAACGAAGACCCAGTGGGCGTTCGACCGCGGCGCCGCGGGCTCCGGGACGGGCGCTGGCTTCGCGGTGGGGACGGTGCGGAGCGCCGCGTTCGCCGACACGGGGTGCGCGCCCGATGCGATCGCCCAGGAAACCACCGCCGACCTGGCGGAAGCCTTCGGCGCGGCGCGCTGCGCGCGGCTCCTCGGCGCACGCGTCTACAAGGAGCGGCGCGCCACGATGCGGGCCACGCCCGAGGCGGATGCGCTGCGCCCGCCGGCCCGGACGCACGTGGACGGGCTCGTCCTGGCGGGCGATTGGACGGCCACGGGGCTGCCCCCCACGATCGAGAGCGCGGCGCTGAGCGGCCATCGAGCGGCCGAGGCGTTGTCGTGAGCCCCCGCGACCTGGCCAGGGAGGGCGTTGTTGTCAGTCCCCGCGACTTGTCCGCGCTCCGTTCGGCCATCCTGGCCTGGTACCGGCGGAACCGCCGCGACCTTCCGTGGCGGAGAACGCGCGATCCCTACGCGATCTGGGTGAGCGAGATCATGCTCCAGCAGACGCGCGTCGAGACGGTGATCCCCTTTTACGAGCGGTTCCTGAAACGCTTTCCCACCCCGCGGGACCTGGCGCGGGCGCGCGAGGCGGACGTGCTCGCCGTGTGGTCGGGGCTGGGCTACTACCGCCGGGCCCGCGGACTTCACGCCGCGGCGGCGGTCGTCGTGCGCGAGCACGGCGGGAGGATTCCCGAGGAGCTGGAATCGCTTCGCTCGCTGCCGGGGATCGGCGCCTACACCGCCGCCGCGATCGCGAGCGTCGCCCACGGCAGGCCCGCCGGGGCCGTCGACGGGAACGTGATCCGCGTGCTCGCCCGGATCGCCGGCTTCCAGGGCCGGCGCGACGATCCCGCTCTGCGTCGAAAGGTCGAAGCGATCGCGACGCGATTGGCCGAGGGCGATAGCCCCGGGGATTGGACCCAGGCGTTGATGGAGCTGGGTGCCTTGATCTGCGTCCCGCGCGCGCCGCGATGCGAGGCCTGTCCCGCCGCGACCCGCTGCCTGGCGCGCCGGAGCGGCGATCCGGCCGCCTACCCAGAACCCGCGAAAACCGGTTCGAGCCTGCGAACGCGGCGCATCGTGATGCTCCTCGCGCGGCGCGGCGCGAAGATCCTGCTCCTGAACGGCGAGGCCGCCGGAAACGCCGCGGAGCCGAAAGCCTGGAGCCTTCCCCTCATCGAAATGAAGACGGCGACGTCACGATCCGCGGCGGTTCGGCTCTCGCGCACGTGGACGAAGGGAGCGCCCGTCAAGGGTCCCACGCGCCGATTCCGGCATCGCACCTACGCCGAGGATCTCCACTTCGAGGTGTGGGAATCGCTTTGTCCGGCCATCAAACCGCGCGCCGCGGAGCCCGCCAAGAAGGCAGCGGCGACCCGGATCGCCGGCGTTCGCTGGGTCGACCCGAAGCGCCTGGACGAGCTGCCGCTCCGGAGCCCTACTCTCAAGGCAGTCAAAGGCTTACGCCGCAGTCCCAAGCTCCCCTGAATCGATCTTCGCGTGGTATAATCTAAGACTCGATCTGCACTGTCCGAGCTGTACGAGCCACACCCGTGTCGAGGTGATGAGTTCATGCGCCGTCTCCCCCGCCCCTTCACGCCCGCAGCGATTCTCCTGTCCCTCGCTCTCTTCGCTTCCCCTTCCAACGCCACACCACGATCCGTCTCGCCCGCGCTCGCGCACATCGAGCCCGGGACCGACCTGTCCGACCGTTTCCTCACGAAGGGACGGAACGGCGAGACGATGATCGAATTGATCGTGGAGGGAGACGTCGCGCCGGGGCTCCTCCGCGCGCGCGGGATCGAGGTGAACACGGTCGCCGGACGGATGATGACCGCGCGCTGCCCCGTCGGCCTCCTACAGGCGCTGCTCGCGATGCCGTACATCGACCGCGTCTCCGTGGCGGAGCGCTGCAAGTCGAACCTGGACCGGAGCGCGCCCGACACGCACGTGAACGCGCTCCGCACGATCACGCCGCCCGTGATCACCGGTCAGACCGGGGCGGGCGTCCTGGTCGGCGACGTCGACACGGGGGTGGATCTCGGACATCTGGACTTCAAGCACCAGGACGGCACGACGCGGCTGCTCTCGGTGTGGGACCAGACCGCGACGACGGGGACCCCGCCGGCGCCATTCACGTACGGCGCGGAGTTCACGGCGGCCCAGATCAACGCGGGAACGGCGACGGAGACCGACACCGACGGGCACGGCACGCACGTGCTCGGAATCGCCGGGGGCAACGGCCGTGCGACCGGAAACGGCCAGCCGGCGTTCACCTTCGTCGGCATGGCGCCCGAGGCCGATCTCGTCATGGTCAAGACGACCTTCGCGACCTCGGCCATCATCGACGGCGTGAACTACGTCTTCCAGCGCGCCGCGGCGCTCGGCAAGCAGGCCGTGGTGAACCTGAGCCTGGGCACCGAGGACGGGCCGCACGACGGCACGTACCCCTTCGACACGTTCGTGAACGCGCTGACCGGCCCTGGAAAGATCGTCGTCGCGTCGTCCGGGAACACGGGCGAGGACGACATGCACGGGCGGCTCGACCTGAACGGAACGACGCCGCAGAGCATGACGGTAACGGTCCCCACGTACACCAAGAACGCGGGCACCCAGAACGACTACCTGCTCTTCTCGGGGTGGTACGCGGGCGCAGACCAGGTCTCACTCACCATCGTCACCCCCTCCGGCACCACCATCGGCCCGATCGCCACGGGGCTTTCGAGCACCGCGAACAACACCGGCGACGGCTACATCAACGCCTACAACGGAACGACGACTCCGGCCAACGGCGACCACGAGATCTACGTCGAGATCTTCGACGCGTTCGCGAACAAGGCTCCGAAGAACGGCACGTGGGAGTTCCGCTTCACGCCCGTTTCCCTCACGACCACGGGGATCGCCGACATGTACCTGTACGGCGACCACCTCGGAAACGGCGCCGCGCTGGCGCGCTTCGCGCAGGGGCTCTCCTTCGGCGGGGTCGTGGGTTCTCCCGGCAGCGCCGACTCGGTGATCACGGTCGGCGCGCACGTGACCAAGGAGTGCTGGACGGCCGTGGACGGAAGCCGCTACTGCTGGAATCCGACGCCCACGGTGAACTCCATCGCGTCCTTCTCCAGCCAGGGCCCGCGCAGGGACGGCGCGCTGAAGCCCGATCTCACGGCACCCGGATTCGGCGTCGTCTC
>DASSLZ010000142.1:0-11107 GCA_035689165.1 Candidatus Eiseniibacteriota bacterium
AACCGAGCACCTGTGCCGAGAGTCAGTGTCCGAGCGCCGCCGCCGCGGTCATGGCCGAGCCAACCGTGACCATGGTGACCGCGACCAAGGCGTCGCGGCGCAGGAAGAACCCCGTGACGACGAATCCCGTGCCGATCAGCAGAGCGCGGGGGGCCGGGGTTGTCCGGCGCCCCCGTTCGTGGTATCGTCACCGACGCGTCGCAAGCATCGCGCGGCGCCCGCGACCCTTGAATCTAGCCCGAGAGACTAGAAAGGGACCGAGCCGAAGCACTGGCCAGCCGCCCCTTTCCGGTCCGGGAGAGGGGTTTTTTCATGCCCCTCCGCGTCCCCCAGGAGATCCGATGGCCGAGCAGGTCCGCGAAAAGACCGAGCTGATCGACGGCGAGGGGCTGCGCCGGGCCATCACCCGCATCGCGCACGAGATCATCGAGAAGAACGGCGGCGCGGAGAGCGTGGTCCTGGTCGGGATCCGGCGCCGCGGCTTTCCGATCGCGAAGCGGATCGCGGCCAGGATCCAGGAGTTCGAGGGGGCGGACGTGCCCGTGGGGGCGCTCGACATCACGCTCTACCGGGACGACCTCCAGATGATCGCCCACCAGCCCGTCGTCAGCGGCACCGAGATCCCCTTCGACATCGACGGGAAGGTCGTGGTGCTGGTGGACGACGTGCTCTTCACGGGACGCACCGTGCGCGCGGCGCTGGATGAGCTGATCGACTTCGGCCGCCCGCGCGCCATCCAGCTCGCGGTCATCGTGGACCGCGGCCACCGCGAGATCCCGATCCGCGCCGACTTCGTCGGCAAGAACGTCCCCACGTCCAAGCGCGAGGTCATCATGGTCGCCGTCACCGAAGTCGACGGCCACGACGGCGTCGCGCTCGGGGAGCTTCTGACATGATCGGCCAACGGAAAGACCTGCTCGGCCTGGAAGACCTGAGCGCCGAGGAGATCGTCTCGATCCTGGACACCGCGCGGACGTTCCGCGAGGTGCTCGAGCGTCCCATCCCCAAGGTGCCCTCGCTGCGCGGGCTGACCGCCGCGAACCTCTTCTTCGAGCCGAGCACCCGCACGCGCCTCTCCTTCGAGCTGGCGCAGAAGCGCCTCTCGGCCGACACCGTGAACTTCCAGACGACCGGCTCCAGCGTCTCGAAGGGGGAGACCCTCAAGGATACGGCGCGGAACATCGAGGCGATGGGGATCCACCTGGTCGTGATCCGCCACCAGTCCTCGGGGGCGCCGCACTACCTGGCGCGGAACCTGGACGCGGCGATCATCAACGCGGGCGACGGCACGCACGAGCACCCGACGCAGGGGCTCCTGGACATCTACACCATGCGCGAGCGGAAGGGGCGGATCGACGGCCTCAAGGTCGCCATCATCGGCGACATCATGCACAGCCGCGTGGCGCGGTCGAACATCTGGGGGCTGACCAAGCTGGGCGCCTCGGTGACGATCGCGGGTCCCGCGACGATGATGCCCGCCGAGGTGGAGCGCTTCGGCGTCACCGTGGCCTCGCGCGTCGAGGAAGCGATCGAGGGGGCCGACGTCGTGAACATCCTCCGCATCCAGCTGGAGCGCCAGCGCGCCGGGCTCTATCCATCGCTCCGCGAGTACGCGCGGGTGTACGGCGTGACCAAGGAGCGCCTCCAGGGCGCGCGGCCCGACGCGATCGTGATGCACCCCGGGCCCATGAACCGCGGCGTCGAGATCGCGCAGGAGGTGGCCGACGGACCGAACTCCGTGATCCTGGAGCAGGTGACGAACGGCGTGGCCGTGCGGATGGCGGTGCTCTATCTCCTCTCGCGGCCCGACGAGCCGCTCCCCGCGCCGGAGCCCGCGCCGCGCCGCGCGGTCGAGGGGGCGAAGCGATGACCCGGCCGATCTGCCTTCGGGGCGGCCGCGTGATCGATCCCGCGAGCAGGGTCGACCGCGTGGAAGACCTCTGGCTGGACCAGGGAAAGATCTCCGGCCTGGGCGAGGAAGCGCCCGCGGCGCTCCGCGCCCACCCCGACGCCGAGGTGATCGACGTCTCGGGCGCGGTGATCTGCCCGGGGTTCGTGGACATCCACGTCCATCTGCGCGAGCCGGGCCAGGAGGACAAGGAAACCGTGGAAACCGGCACGCGCGCGGCGGCTCGCGGCGGCTTCACCACGGTCGCCTGCATGCCGAACACCAGCCCGCCGCTCGACGATCGGCCGCGCATCGAGTTCGTGATCCGCCGGGGGCGCGAGGCGGGCCACGCGCGCGTCCTTCCGATCGCGGCCGTGACGCGCGGCCAGATGGGCGAGGCGCTCACCGAGATCGAGGATCTGGTCGACGCGGGCGCGGTGGCTTTCTCCGACGACGGAAAGCCGGTCCACAACGCCGAGATCATGCGCCGCGCGCTGGAGCTGACGCGCCCGCTGGGCGTGCCGGTGATCCAGCACGCTGAGGACCCGGACTTGAAGGGCTCGGGCGTCGTCCACGAGGGCTGGATCGCGACACGGGTCGGGCTCAAGGGGATCCCGGACGCCGCCGAGTCGGTCATGGTCGCGCGCGACGCGCTCCTCGCCGAGCTGACGGGCGGCCGGGTCCACGTGGCGCACGTGAGCGCGGCCCGGTCGGTCGACATCATCCGCAAGGCCAAAGCGCGCGGCATCGCCATGACGGCCGAGGTGACGCCGCACCATCTGATCCTCACCGACGAAGCGGTCTCGGGCTACGACACCAATACCAAGATGAATCCCCCGCTCCGCTCCACGCGCGACCGCGAGGCGCTGATCGAGGGGGTGGTGGACGGCACGATCGACTGCCTGGCCACCGACCACGCGCCCCACACCGAGATCGAGAAAGACAACGACTTCGATTCGGCTCCATTCGGGATCCTGGGGCTCGAGACGGCCCTGGGCCTCTACATCAAGGCCTTGGTCGAGCCGGGGCACCTCACGCTGCCCGAGCTCCTCCTCCGGATGACCCGCCGCCCCCTGGAAGTGCTGGGACGGCAAGGGGGAACGCTGGAACCCGGAGAACCGGCGGACGTTACGGTGTTCGACCCGATGGGACGTTGGACGGTCGTCGCCAAAGAGTCGGCCTCCCGCTCCCACAACACCCCCTTCGATGGTTGGGAGCTGCCCGGGCGCGTCCTGGTCACCATTCTGGACGGGCAGGTCACCTACCGCGAATCCGCATCCTTGGCGAGCGGCCGATAGCCCGTCGGCCTCGCGCGTGGTAGCATCCATCGCTCATGTCGAAAATCCGACCGGGGACGCTTCGTCTCCGAATCCTCGTGCCCATCCTGCTCCTGGCGTCATCCGGATGCGCTTACTACAACACGTTTTACCTGGCGCGGCGGTACTACCACGACGCCGAGAAGGAGCAGGAGCATAGCGTCTCCGACGAGACCTCCGTGGCCGCCAAGACGAAGTACGACCAGACGGTCCGCCAGTGCACCAAGGTGATCACCGAATACCCCAAGAGCAAGTGGGTGGATGACGCCACCTACCTCCTCGCCGCCTCCCTCTACGGCAAGGGGGACTACACCGCGGCCATCCGGCGCGCCGACGACCTGGAGCTCAAGTTCCCCAAGAGCCCGTTCGTGCCCGAGGGGCGGCTGGTGAAGGGACTCTCCTACTACCGGCGGAAGGACTACGACACCGCCGATTCGATCTTCCAGGCCATGGACGCCGCCTATCCGAAATTCCCCCGCCGCTGGGAGCTCTACTACTACGAGGGGGAGAGCCGGTTCGCGCAGAGGGATTACACGGGGGCCTTGGGGTGGTACCGTCGCGCCGTTCCGCACGCGGACGGACGGCGGCAGAAGGCCGACGCGCTCCACCGCGCGGCGGACGCGCTGTTCGAGGCCGATCGCATGGACAGCGCGCAGCTCGTCTACGCGGAGACCCTGAAGGAAGAGGAGCGCTCGAAGGATCGCCTGAACGTGATCCTCCGGCGGGCGGAGGCGCTCCGGAATCTGAAGCGCTATCCGGAGGCGCTCCAGTTCCTGAACACCTGGCGCTCGACGGCGATCGCCGAGAACCGCGAGGGAGAGCTCCTGCTCAGGGTGTACGAGCTGCAGGCGTTGACGGGCAGGACCAATGACGCGATGAAAGGGTACCAGGACCTGGTGGAGCGCTTTCCCGGAACGAACGTGGCGTTCGAATCGCAATTCCAGATCGGCTACCTGGTCGAGACCGCCGTCGGCGACCTCGACCGGGCGGGGCGCGAGTACGACAAGCTGCGCACGGTGGCGGGCGGCAACAACCAGTTTGCCCAGCAGGCGCTGCGCCGCTCGCAGAGCCTGGCGACGCTGAAGCAGTTCCAGCAGGCGCTCAAGGCCGACACGACCGGGTCCCGCGCGCGTACCGCCTTCCGCCTGGCCGAGGTCCTCTACTTCGAGCTGGGGAAGACCGACTCGGCGATGACGCAGTACCGGTCCGTCGAGGCGCTCTACCCCCAGAGCGTGTACGCGCCGAAGTCGGCCTACGCGCGGCTCTGGATCTCGGCGTTCGACCGTCAGGACACCCTCGGCGCGTCGCAGCTCACCGACTCGATCGCGGGGCGCTACCGCGGCACGCGCTACGCCGAGTCGGCGCTCTATCTCTGGAAGCAGTGGAGCGGGAAGAGCGACGTCCGCACCGCGCTCTTCGACTCGCTGCTCGCGCACCCCGACACCTCGGGCGCCGCGCGGTACGCCGAGGAGACCGAGCCCGCCGATTCGCTGACCGGCATCGTGCCGCCGACGAGCGCGTCTTCGGACAGCACCTATCAGGTCTCGCCGCAGATCCAGCGGGATTTGGAGGAGCGGGCGCGGAAGTTCCTCGCCGACCGCGAGGCCGCGAAGAAGGCACGCGAGGCCGGTAAGAAGCCCCCGGCCGCGCCGCCGCCGGTTCCGCCCAAGACCGCGATGCCCTCTGCGCCGGACACCACGCACGCAGCGCCCGCCGACACGACGCGCGCGAAGATGCCGCCGCCCACGGCACCGCCCGACACGACGCGCTCGACGGCGCCGCCCGACACGACGCGCAGCGCGGCTCCGCCCGACAGCGGGGGGACCGCGCGATGAAGCTCGTTCCCTGCAAGGTGATCGAGAACCGGGAGGTCTCGCCCGGCAATTTCCTCCTCACGCTCACGGTGCCGCGCGGATTCGGGACGCCCAACCCGGGGCAGTTCGTCCATCTCCGGATCTCCGAAGAGGGCGATCCGCTCCTGCGCCGGCCGTACAGCCTCGAAGGCTTCGTGAGCAAAGGGCGCGTGCGGGCCGTGCGCATCTACTATTCGGTGGTGGGCCGCGGGTCGCGCATCCTCTCCCTGCAGCCGAAGGGGCGGGTGCTGGACCTGATCGGGCCGCTCGGGATCGGCTTCGCGCCGCGCCCCCGCCGCATCCCGATCCTAGTCGCCGGAGGCCGTGGCATCGCCCCGCTCCTCTTCCTGAGCCGCCGGCTCAAGGAGAAGAAGCGCCCCTTCGTCTTCCTCTTCGGCGCACGCTCGCGGAAAGAGCTGTACGGCGTGCGCGAGGTGCGCGGCGGTCGGCTGCACCTGGCGACCGACGACGGATCGGTCGGATTCCACGGCAGCGTCTTCGAGCTCCTGAAGCGGGAGTGGAGCGAGGGAGGACACACACCGCTCTCGGCGGAGATCTTCACCTGCGGCCCGCACGGGCTGCTCCACGAGATCGCCGACTTCGCCCGGGCCACGGGCGCGCGCTGCGAGGCCTCGCTCGAGGGGCCGATGGCCTGCGCGGTCGGCGCGTGCCGCGGCTGCCCGGTGCCGCTGCTTCCCGGCGCCGAAAACGGCGCGGCGCACGTGGGGAACGGCGCGGCCGGCGGCGTGCCCGGAGGACGCTACCCCGCCATGTGCACCGAGGGACCCGTGATGGACGCCACCATCGTCGACTGGGAGCGCCTGCCGTGACGCCCGCCAAGCACCCTTCGCTCGCCGTGCGGATCGGATCGCTCGCGCTCCGGAATCCGATTCTGGTCGCGTCGGGGATCATCGGCTACGGCGCCGAGTACGAGGCGCTCGTGGACCTGAATGCGATCGGCGGCATCGTCACGAAGACCGTGACGCGCCATCCGCGCGCCGGCAACCCGCCGCCGCGCGTCGTGGAGGTCCCGTCGGGAATGCTGAACTCGATCGGGATCGAGAACCCCGGGCTCGAGGGCTTCCTCGAGATCAAGGTCCCGATCCTGCGCCGCCTGCCCTGCGCGGTGATCGTCTCGGTCGAGGGAGAGGACACGCGCGAGTTCTGCGAGCTGGTCGAAGGGGTGAGTGGAAGCGGCGTCGCCCACGCGATCGAGGTGAACATCTCCTGCCCCAACGTGGGGCCGCACGGGCTCAAGTATTCCACCGACGCGGGCATGGCTCGCGAGGTGATGAGCGCCATCCGGCCGCTCACCAAGCTTCCGCTGATCGCCAAGCTGACGCCGAACGTGACCCGCATCGGCGAGATCGCCGAGGCGTGCGCCTCGTGCGGCGCCGACGCGGTCTCGCTCGTGAACACGTTCGTCGGGATGGCGGTGGACTCGCGCACGCACCGTCCGATCCTGGGCACGGTGCTGGGGGGGCTCTCCGGCCCCGCGATCAAGCCGCTCGCCCTGGCGAAGACCTGGGAAGTGGTCCAGGCCGTGGATATCCCGGTGATCGGCATGGGTGGGATCGCGAAGCCCGCCGACGCCCTCGAATTCCTCCTGACCGGCGCCGTCGCGGTGCAGGTCGGGACCGCGCTCTTCGCCAACCCCGCGCTCGCCGAAGAGTGCGTGCACGGCATCGAGCACCACCTGCGCCGGATCGGCGCCTCGTCGGTCGAGGCGATCATCGGCGCCCTGGAAGTCCCCGAGGGCCGGGGAACGATCCGCGCCGGACGCCAGGCGCGCATCGGAACGGGAGGGGCATGACGGAACCCTGGGCGCCGGCCTCTTCGCCGGTCCATCTCCGCGAGCGGCTGATCGTCGCGCTCGACCGCCCCGATCTGAACGCGGCGCTCGAGCAGGTCGACCGGGTCGGCGACGCGGTCCTCTGGTACAAGGTGGGGCTGCAGCTCTTCTGCGCGGCCGGCCGCGGCGCGGTGCTCGCGCTGGCCGACCGCGGGAAGCGCGTCTTCCTCGATCTCAAGCTTCATGACATCCCGGCCACCGTCGAGCGCGCGATCCGCGCGCTGGAGGGGCTGCCGGTCTCGCTCCTCACGGTGCACGCGAGCGGCGGCCCCGACATGCTCCGCGCCGCGGCGGAGGCGGCCCGTTACCTGGCCGGCCATCCGCGGGTGCTCGGCGTGACCATGCTCACCAGCCTGGACGGCACCGAGATCCCGCCCCTCTTCAATCCGAAGACCGAGATCGAGGAGAAGGTGCTCGGACTGGCCGCGCTCTGCGCCACATCGGGCGTGGACGGCGTGGTCGCCTCGCCGCGCGAGATCCAGCCGCTCCGACTGGAGCATCCGGCGCCGTTTCTCATCGTGACCCCTGGAATCCGCGGGCCGAACGATCCGGCCCATGATCAGAAGCGCACGCTCTCTCTGGCGGAAGCGTTCGCGCGGGGGGCCGACTACGTCGTCGTGGGCCGCCCCATTCTCGAATCCGCCGACCCGCGCGGAACGGTAGCGGCCTACGAGGCCTCACTCGCCGCCGCGTTCTCCAAGGAGAGGGCCGACGCATGAAGGTGTTGATCACGGGCATTACGGGGTTCGCCGGCAGTCATCTCGCCGACTACATCCTCCAGCGCGGCGACGCGGAGGTGATCGGGATCCTCCGTTGGAGGAGCCGCACCGAGAACATCGAGCACTTCCGCGACAAGGTGCGGCTGGTGGAGTGCGACCTCCGGGACGCCTCTTCCGTGCGCGACGTGCTCGACGAGACGCGCCCCGACTGGATCTTCCATCTCGCGGCCCAGAGCTTCGTCCCCACGTCGTGGACGGCGCCGACGGAGTCGCTCGTCACGAACATCCTGGGCCAGCTCAACATCTTCGAGGCGGTGAAGAAGCTGCACCTCATGCCGCGCATCCAGCTGGCCTGCTCCAGCGAGGAGTACGGTCTGGTGCACGAGGACGAGCTGCCGATCAAGGAGACCAACCCGCTCCGCCCGCTCTCCCCCTACGCGGTGAGCAAGGTGGGGCAGGACATGCTGGGCTACCAGTACTGGATGAGCTTCAAGCTCCCGGTCATCCGCACGCGCGGCTTCAATCACGAGGGCCCGCGGCGCGGACCGGTCTTCGTCTGCTCCGATTTCGCGAAGCAGATCGCCGACATCGAGAAGGGTCGGCGCCCTCCGGTCGTGCGCGTGGGGAACCTGGACGCGCGGCGCGACTTCACGGACGTCCGCGACATCGTGCGCGCCTACTGGCTCGCGCTGGAGAAGGGGGAGCCGGGCGAGGTCTACAACCTCTGCTCGGGGCGCGCCTGGACCATCCGCGAGATGCTCGACATGCTGCTGGCGATGTCGAAGACCAAGATCAAAGTCGAGCAGGACGAGGCGCGCATGCGCCCGTCCGACGTGCCGGTGCTGCTCGGCGACGCGACGCGGTTCCGGAACCGCACCGGTTGGGAGCCCTCGATCCCCTTCGAGCAGACGATGCGCGACCTGCTCGCCTACTGGAGAGAGCGCTAGACCCTTGCGCACGTTCGTCACCGGCGTCGCCGGATTCGTCGGACGCCACCTGATGCGGGCGCTCACGGTGGAGGGCCCGGCCGACGTGCACGGCGCCGACCACATGGCGGCGGAGGCCATCCCCGAGCCGGAAGAGCTGCGTGCCTCGCTCCAGAGCTACCGCGCGCTCGACGTGACCGACGCGGACGCGGTGCGCGCGGCGATCGCGGAGCTCCGCCCCAACCGGATCATCCACCTCGCGGCCCAGGCCTCCGGAGCGGTGTCGCTGGAACAGCCGGCCGAGACCTATCGCGTGAACGCGATCGGCGCGCTCAACGTACTCGAAGCGTGCCGCGCCGCCGCGGGCGACGCCACGGTTCTCATCGTCGGCTCCGCCGACGTGTACGGCTCGGGCGCGCCCGGGACCAAGCTGACCGAGGAGGCGCCGCTCGCCCCGCGGAATCCCTACGCGCTGAGCAAGGCCGCGCAGGACATGCTGGGCGAGCTCTACGCCTCGTCCTACGGGCTCCGGGTGCTGCGGACCCGGACCTTCTCGCACACCGGCCCCGGGCAGAGCCCGCGCTTCGCGGTGGCGGGCTTCGCGCACCAGCTCGCGCGCGTGCTCGAGGGAGACGGTCCCGCCGAAGTGCGCGCGGGCAACCTGGACGTGGTGCGCGAGTACGGCGACGCGCGGGACGTGGTGCGCGCCTACCTGGCGCTCTTGGAGAGCGGCGAGCCGGGGCAGGCCTACAACGTCTGCACCGGCCAGGGTTACCGCCTGGGCGATCTCCTCGACAAGCTGATCCAGGTTTCCGGGGTCCGCGCCTCGGTGGTGCAGGACCCCTCGCGGATGCGCTCCCGCGACGCCGACCATCTGGTCGGTGACCCCGAAAAAGTGATCCGGCGCACCGGATGGGCGCCGGCCATCCCCATCGAACGGACGCTCCTCGACCTCTACCGCGACGCGCGCGAGCGCGTCCGGCACGAGGCAGGGCGATAAGGGAGGAACGGTGCGGATCGTCGTGGTCGGTTCCGGATACGTCGGCCTGGTGAGCGGCGCCGGATTCGCGGACTTCGGCAACGAGGTCCTGTGCGTGGACGTGGACGAGCGGAAGATCGACGTGCTCTCGCGCGGCGAGATCCCCTTCTACGAGCCGGGGCTGAAAGACCTGGTGCTCCGGAACACGCGGGAGCGCCGCCTGCGCTTCGGCACGTCGCTGGCCGACGCCGTGCGCTGGGGCGACGTGATCTTTCTCTGCGTGGGCACGCCGATGCGCGCCGACGGCGGCGCCGATCTCACGCAGGTGCTCGCGGCGGCGCGGACCATCGCGCGCTCGATGCCGGGCTACCGGCTGATCGTCCAGAAGAGCACGGTGCCGGTCGGCACGGCCGACAAGCTCCGCGCCTGGATGAAGCGCTACGCCCCGCGCGGCGCCAAGTTCGACGTCGCCTCCAACCCGGAGTTCCTGCGCGAGGGATCGGCGGTCGAGAACTTCATGCGACCCGACCGGATCGTGATCGGGGCCGACGCGCCCCGCCCCGCGGAGATCCTGCGCGAGCTCTATCGCCCGCTCCACCTGATCGAGACGCCGGCGGTGGTCGTGAACGTGCGCACCGCCGAGCTGATCAAGTACGCCTCGAACGCGTTCCTCGCGATCAAGATCTCCTTCATCAACGAGGTCGCGAACCTGTGCGAGGCGGTGGATGCCGACGTCCACGACGTGGCGCGGGCCATGGGGCTGGACCGGCGCATCGGGCCCAAATTCCTCCACCCGGGTCCCGGCTACGGCGGCTCCTGCCTGCCCAAGGACACGCACGCCATGCGCGCCTTCTCGCGCAAGGCGGGCGTGCGGCTTCGCGTGGTGGAGGCCGCGATCGAGACCAACGACGCCCAGCACCAGGTGGCGACGAAGAAGGTGCTCGCGGCGCTGGGCGGGAGGGGGAAGCGGGTCGCGGCCGTGCTCGGCCTCTCCTACAAGCCGGACACCGACGACCTGCGCGAGGCGCCTTCGCTCTACATCATCCGTGCCCTGCTCCGGAAGGGGATCGCCATCCGGGCGTACGATCCCGCCGTGCGCGCCGACGCCGAAGGGTTGCCGGGCGGGGTCCACTTCGCCCAGAACCCGTATGATGCGGTGAAGGGTGCCGACGTGATGGTGCTGGTGACGGAGTGGAACGAGTTCCGCCGCCTCGATCTCGCGCGCGTCAAGCGCGCCATGCGGCGCAAGAGCATCGTCGACCTTCGAAACGTCTACGACCCAGCCACGGTGAAACGGCTGGGCTTCGCCTACATCTCGGTGGGGAGGCCCGCATGAAGCTGATCGACGGTGTGCACGTGAAGCCGCTCAAGGTGATCGCGGACGAGCGCGGCTACCTGATGGAGATGATGCGTAAGGACGATCCCTTCTTCCAGCGCTTCGGCCAGACCTACGTCTCGGTCGCCTATCCCGGCGTGGTGAAGGGGTGGCACTACCACAAGATCCAGACCGATCACTTCGTGATCGTGAAGGGGATGATGAAGGTGGTGCTCTACGACGACCGCGAGGGCTCGCC
>DASSLZ010000143.1:0-4683 GCA_035689165.1 Candidatus Eiseniibacteriota bacterium
TGAGCAAGACGATGACGATGCCGGAGCGGGTCCTGAGCCCAGCCCCGCGCAAGGCGGTGTACTTCTTCGGCGACGGCAAAGCCGAAGGCGATGCCCGCATGCGCGATCTTCTCGGGGGGAAGGGCGCCGGGCTCGCGGAGATGATGAACGCCGGCGTGCCGGTGCCGCCCGGCTACACCATCACGACGGAGGCCTGCCGCCTCTTCTTCGAATCGGGCGGACGACTGCCCGAGAGCATCGCGCGCGAGGAGAAGGCGATGCTCGCGCGCCTCGAGCGCCTGCTGGGACGGCGCCTGGGCGATCCCGAGAACCCGCTCCTCCTGTCGGTGCGCTCCGGCTCGCCGGTCTCGATGCCCGGCATGATGGACACGATCCTGAACCTGGGCCTGAATGACGAGACCGTCGAGGGGCTGGCGCGGAAGACGCGGAACGCGCGGTTCGCCTACGACTCCTACCGCCGCTTCATCCAGATGTTCGCCGACGTCGTGCTGGGCGTGCCGCGCGGGCTCCTCGAGGGCGAGCTGACCGCGGCCAAGCGCCGCGCGCGCGTGAAGAGCGACGTGGAGCTGGGCGAGGCGGATCTCCGCCCGCTCTGCGCGCGCATGCTGCGGATCGTCCGCGACGAGACGGGCAAGGCGTTCCCGCAGGATGCCAAGGAGCAGCTCGCGGCCGCGCGCGACGCGGTGTTCCGGTCCTGGCACACGGACCGGGCCGTGCACTACCGCGCCCTGAACGGCATCCCCGAGACCCTGGGCACCGCGGTCAACGTCCAGGCGATGGTCTTCGGCAACCTCGGCGCCACGTCGGCCACCGGCGTCGGCTTCACGCGCGATCCCTCCACCGGAGAGCCCCGCTTCTACGGCGAGTATCTGATGAACGCGCAGGGGGAGGACGTCGTGGCCGGGATCCGCACGCCCCATCCGATCGAGATGATGGAGAAGGAGCTGCCCGCGGCCTACGCCCAGCTCCGGCAGATCACCGAGCGCCTCGAGCGCCATTACCGCGACGTGCAGGACTTCGAGTTCACCGTGGAGGAGGGGCGCCTCTTCATGCTCCAGACCCGCCGCGGCGCTCGGACCGGCATCGCCGCGCTCCGGATCGCGGTGGACATGGTGGACGAGGGACTCCTCGGGAAGCGCGAGGCGCTGGAGCGCGTGGAGCCCGACCATCTGGACCAGGTGCTCCATCCCGTGCTGGACCCCGCCGCGCGGAAGAAGCACGCGCTGCTCGCGAAGGGACTTCCGGCCTCGCCCGGCGCCTCGGCCGGCGCGATCGTCTTCACGTCGGAGGAGGCAGTGGCGCGGGGCAAGAAAGAGCGCGTGCTCCTCGTCCGCGCGGAGACCTCGCCCGACGACATCTCCGGCATGAACGCGGCGCAGGGGATCCTGACCGCCACGGGCGGCATGACCTCCCACGCGGCGGTGGTCGCGCGCGGGATGGGAAAGTGCTGCGTGGCCGGGTGCACCGCGCTCGTGATCGACGAGGACAAGCGCACGCTCCGGATCGGCAGCCGCACGTTCCCCGAGGGCGCTTTCCTCTCCCTCGACGGCTCGACCGGCGAAGTGCTGGAGGGGGACGTCCCCACCTCCGACTCGGAGGTGGTCCGCGTGCTGACCGGGCGCATGACCCCCGCGCAGGCGCCGCTCTACCAGCGCTTCGAGCGGCTCATGGCCTGGTGCGACGAGGTGCGCCGGCTGCGCGTGCGCGCCAACGCCGACATCCCGCGCGACGCCAAGGTGGCTCGCGCCCTGGGCGCCGAGGGGATCGGGCTCTGCCGCACCGAGCACATGTTCTTCGCGGAAGACCGGATCCCGCACGTGGTCACGATGATTTTGAACGCCAAGGAAGCCCGGCAGGCGCGCCTTCGGATCGCGCGGATCGAGTCCGACCTGGCCGAGGCCGGGAAATCCGACCGGCCGCGGCTGGCGAAAGAGCTGGCGCGCGCGAAGAAGGAAGGGAAGGGCGCGATCCAGGCGTTCGACGGCGCCTTGGCGAAGCTCCTCCCGCTCCAGCGTGCGGATTTCAAGGGACTCTTCCTGGCGATGGAGGGGACGCCGGTCACCATCCGGACGCTCGACCCGCCCCTCCACGAGTTCCTCCCCAAGCGGGAGCAGCTCCTGGCCGAGATGGCCTCGCTACGCCGCGCGAAGAAGGACGATCCCCGGAGAGCGCGCCTGGAACGCACCCTGGAACGCGTGGAGGAGCTGCACGAGTTCAACCCGATGCTGGGTTTCCGGGGCTGCCGGCTCGGCATCCTCCATCCCGAGATCACGCGCATGCAGGCCCGAGCCATCTTCGAGGCGGCCGCCCAGGTGGCCAAGGAAGGGCTTCCCGTGCGGCCGGAGATCATGATCCCGCTGGTCGGGGACCGGGAAGAGCTGCGGCGCCAGCGCGCCGAGGTGGAGTCGGTCGCCAAGGAAGTCATGGCCAAGCTGGGAACCACCATCCCCTACACGATCGGGACCATGATCGAGATCCCGCGCGCCGCGATGCTCGCCGACGAGATCGCCGCGCACGCCGACTTCTTCTCTTTCGGAACGAACGATCTCACGCAGATGTCGTTCGGCTTCTCGCGCGACGATTGCGGCCGGTTCCTGCCCGAATACGTCGAGGCCGGGATCCTTCCGATCGACCCGTTCGTCTCCCTCGACCAGCGCGGCGTGGGGGTGATGATCCAGCGCGCCTGCTTCGCGGGACGCCGCGCCAAACCCGGCCTCAAGATCGGGGTCTGTGGGGAGCACGGCGGCGATCCCGCTTCCATCGCGTTCTTCGAGCAGACCGGGCTGGATTACGTCTCGTGCAGCCCCTTCCGCGTGCCGCTCGCCCGGCTCGCGGCCGCGCGCGCCGCGCTCGCGCGGGCCTGACGGTTCGCCAGCTTCGAGCCGGCAGGGCGTTCCGGCGCGCGCGATGATCGTGGACGCCGTCATTCCGGCCCTGGACGAGGAGGCCTCGATCGGAGGCGTCCTGCGATCGCTCCCGGCAGGTCTCCTCCGCCGCGTCGTCGTGTGCGACAACGGTTCGCGCGACCACACCGCCGAGGAAGCCCGCTCCCGCGGCGCGCTGGTGGTGCGGGAGGAGCGCCGCGGCTACGGCTCGGCCTGCCTCAGGGCCCTGGCGGCCCTTCGGACCGACCCGCCCGACGCCGTCCTCTTTCTCGATGCCGACGGAAGCGACGATCCCTCGGAAGCGCCGGCGCTGATCGAGCCGATCGCCTCCGGTCGCGCCGATCTCGTGATCGGCTCGCGCACGCTGGGCCGCCGCGAGCCCGGCGCGCTCACCCCCCAGGCGCGCTTCGGAAACTGGCTCGCGACGGGGCTGATCCGCCTCTTCTACGGCGCGCGGTGGACCGACCTGGGTCCCTTTCGCGCGGTGCGGTGGGACGCGCTCCAGCGGCTGGGCATGCGGGACCCGGATTTCGGCTGGACCGTCGAGATGCAGGTCAAGGCCGCGCGGGCCGGGCTCCGGGGGATGGAGGTGCCGGTGCGCTACCGCCGGCGAATCGGCCGTTCGAAGATCTCGGGCACCCTTTCCGGGACCGTGCGGGCGGGAGTCAAGATCCTGGGCACGATCGGATCCGACCTCCTCCGCCGCGGACCGGCGCGCCGTGCCGCCCACGACGGATCCTCGGCAGCGCGCGGGAGCGCGCCTTGACCCCCTCCGCCGCACCGCGATACCATCGAGCCATCTTGCGACTCCAACGTCCCGTTTCCGCGCCGACCCTAGCCCTTCTTGTGTTCCTGGCCTGGGGCGCCTGCGGCTACACGCCGCCGCCGCTCTTGCGCACCGACGTCAACCTGCAGCCCTCGTCCACCTGCCGTTCGTGCCATCTGGACATCACCGACCAGTGGAACCGCTCGGCCCACTCCAGGGCCGACCGCACGAAGAGTCCTCTCTTCGGGCGCATGTACTTCTATTCGCTCAAGGCCACGCGCGGCGGAACGATGCTTTCGTGCGGCCCGTGCCACGAAACCGCCAGCTTCGTGAACCAGGACTTCGAATTCGTCCGCGAGGTCTCGCAGGAGGGAGTGACCTGCACCTATTGCCACTCCGTCTCCAGCCCGGCCGAACGCGGCGTGCCTCCGTACACGCTCGACCTCTCCGCCTACCAGGGGACGATCGCCAATCCGGTCAAGACCAACGGGCACCCCTCCGCGTACGCGCCGTACCTCAAAGGCTCCGACTTCTGCGGCGCCTGCCATGCCTACTCCAACCAGCACGGCGTGAAGATCGCCGACACCTACGGCGAGTGGAAGCGCTCGCGATACGCGAAGCAGGGGGTGAGCTGCCAGGGATGCCACATGCCGGGCAAGGGAGGGCGCAACTCCAACCAGGGTCCCGAGCGCCCGCGCGTGGCCGATCACTCCTTCAGCGTCGACGCGCTCGTGGCCGCGCGGCCCAACGCCGCGACGCTCACGCTGACGGGCGCGCGCCGCCCCGGCGCCGACACGCTCCGCGTCTTCGCCCTGGCGACGAACACGGGATGGGGCCACTCGCTTCCGACCGGAAACGACCAGAATCTCGCGCTGATCCGCATCCGCGTGACGGGAGCGGACGGGAAGATCGTCTGGGAGAACGATCCCTTCACCGAGTGGAACGTCTCGGTGTTCGGGCTGATCCTTGCCGACGAGCTGGGCAATTGGCCGGCCGACAGCTGGAACGCGGTGAAGACGCTGAGCGACCGGC
>DASSLZ010000144.1:0-3710 GCA_035689165.1 Candidatus Eiseniibacteriota bacterium
GACCCAGTCCGGAACGTATACGGTGACCTTCACCGGCAATGACGGCAACGGCGGCACCGGGACGGCGACGACCGTGATCACGGTCAACGACGTCACGGGCGGCACGTTCACCGCGACCGCCAAGCTGGTGGGCAATTTCAATCCGCACCGCCGCTTCCTCTGCTTCCACGTCACGGCGACGGGCAACTCGTTCGATGTGGGAACCACGGATCTTTCGAGCCTCGTTCTGAACTACAACGGTGCGACGCTGCAGGCGCTGGACCGGCAGACGCACCTGGAGTCCAGCTGCGAGACCGAGGTTTGTGAGGACTGCGGAACGTCCGAAGCGACCGACACCACGAACTGCACGACGCAGCTCCACGTCTGCTTCCTGACGTCGGACGTCGCGACGCTTCTCGGCGGGAACATTCCCGACAACCTCTCCGCGATCACGATCACCGGCAATCTCACGGGCGGCGGTACGTTCACGGCCACCCTGGGCACCTTCCGCGTGGCCGGACAGGGCGCCGGCAATGCCAAGGGATTGTTCAAGTCCAAGGCGAAGCCGAATCCGCTCAATCCCAAGACCGACCTGACCTTCTCGCTTCCGACGGCGGCCCACGTGCGCGTCAGCGTCTTCGATGCTCGCGGCCGCCTGGTGAAGACCCTGCTGGACGGCAATCGACCGGCCGGTGAGAACGTCGTGCCGTGGGACGGCACGGACGACCGGGGCGGTCACGTTTCTTCGGGTGTCTTCTTCTTCCGGCTGGAAGCGCTCGGCTCGAAGGAGATGGTCCGGGTGACCGTTCTCAAGTAGGGGAGCATCGCAGCAGGCATACGAACGGGCGGGGCGCTTCGGCGCTCCGCCCGTCTTCGTTTCCCGCCCTCGGCGCTGCCTACGCTGGAGGCGGTTCGCCGCGCTCCGCTTCGGCCGCACGGAGCAGCTCGGCCAGCGCCGCGATGACGGGCGTCTCCATCCCCGCTTCGCGTGCGGCACGAAGGATGGGCCCCAGGATCGCGTCGGCCTCCGTCGGCCGCCCTCGCGCCAGATCCTCGGCCATCGAAGAGCGGTTGCCGCGGGTCTCTCCCAGGAGGCGCTCCAGGCGCGGCGCCGGATCATAGCCTTCGGGAAGGTAGCCGAGCCGCACGCCGACGGCGGCGGCCTCGCGGGCGGCGGCGCGGGCCAGCCGCCCGAGCGCCGGAATTTGGAGCAGCGCGCCGTTCTCGCGATCGAGGAGGGCCGTCAGCGGGTTCACCGCCGCGTTGAGCGCGAGCTTTCGCCAGAGGATCTGGCGCGCGTTCCCGCGCGCCTCGGCGCGCAGCCCCGCGCTCTCCAGCACGGTGGCCGCGTATTCGGCCCACCGCGCTTCGGTGTCGCCCCAGGGCGCGAGCATCGTCTGGCCTTCGAGCGACGCCTGGAGGAATCCCGTCTCGTCGAAATAGGCGCCCAGCGAGGTCGCACCGGCGATCAGAGGCGCGCCTGGGAGCGCCTTCTCGAGAAGGGTCATGTGATCCCACCCGTTCTGGAGCGAGCAGACCCCCGGGAAGCGAGGCGCGAGCGCCGACAGGCCGCGAGCGGCCGCTTCGGTGTCGCGGGCTTTCACGCAGAGGAAAAGAAGGGAAGCGGAACGGAGCGCCGCGGGGTCGCGTTCGACCGTGAGGCCGTGCGGCGCGTCGGCGGCCAGCGCCGACCGCCGCGCTTCGGAGCGGGCCAGGGCGATGACCGCGTGCCCGGCGCGCGCGAGCTTCAAGGCCAGCAGCGATCCCAGGGCCCCCGCGCCCACGACGCCGACCGTTTCCGCCATGCGCCGATCCCCCTTGGTTCGACCCCTTCGCCGGGGTTAGACTGCCCGGCCCGAGCGGTTCCGATGCGCGATTCTACCCCGAATTCGAGCTGAGCCATTCCCCTTCGAGCGGTCGTCTTCGACTACGGCAACACGCTGGTGAGCGTCGATCCGGCCCTTCACTCCAAGCGGACCGACTATGCCGACGTCGTGGCCGTCCCCGGCGCCGAGCGAATGACCCGGCATCTCGAGTCCCGGGGCCTCGTGACGCGGGAGCAGGGAATGCGCTTCCTGGATCGCTTTCTCGCGATCCGCGAGATGAACCGAACGATGGCGGACGAGTCGGGCGATGAGATTCCGGCCTCGATGTCGCTCGTGGAGACCTTCCGCGCCATCGGGCTGCCGGAGCCCCCAAGCGCGGAGATCGTGCTCGCGGTCACGCGCTTCTTCAGCGCGGAGGAGGAGTTGCTCCAGGAGATACCCGGAGCCGCGGCGACGCTGCGCGCTCTAGAAGAGCGGGGAATCGCGCTCGCGCTCCTGTCGAACGCGACGGACGGCGATTCCATCCGGCGTGGCGTGGAGCGGTTCGGCTGGGGCGGTGTCTTTTGGCCGCTGATCGTCTCGTCCGACATCGGGGTGCGGAAGCCGCGCGCCGAGGCGTTCCGCGCCGTGCTGCGGGACTGGCCGTTCGCGCCTTCGGAAATCGCGGTGGTGGGCGACTCCCTGCGCCACGATGTCGGCGGCGCCCAAGCGCTGGGCCTGGGCGCCTACCACTTCACGTGGATCCCGAATCCCTGGGATCCCGTCTATCTCGGCCGCATCGTCCCCGGCGCTTCGGCCGCGACGCACCCCGATCTGCTGCGGCTGTTGCTGGAGGCGGCCGGCGGCTAAGTGCGCTTTCGCGGAATGAAGCCCTGCCGCTCCAGCTCGGGAACCACGTTGTGCGCGATGTCGTGGGTCACCTCGGTGGGCGAGGAGGGATTCACCGTCTCCCCCACGGCCGACCATACGAGATTTCCCTGCTCCCGCATGCTCCAGAGCTCCACGTCGTGCCGCACGGTGATGTTCTCCTCGACGTAGCCCGGGTGCATCACGTCCACCCAGTAGGTGCGGTAGCGGCCCGACCAGGGGCTGACGCGATAGGCGGGCTGCGTCGTGACGTAGCCCGGAACGTAGCTCGTGGTCCGTTCCGGCCGCAGGCGCGTCGCGACCAGCACGCCGTCATAGTTGCCCTGGCCCACGGCGTCCAGGATCTGCATCGTGTCGGGCGGCGCGTCCGGGAAGCGGGAGTAGGACGGCACGGCGTCCACCCCGCGCTTGGCCAGCTGTTTGCCGAACGCGTCCTCCAGGATCCGCCGGTTCGCGGAATTCCGGACGATGGCGACGACCAGCATCTTCTGCATCGGCGGGGCGTTGTACGCGGGGTCCCGCCACATGTTGACGAGGCCCGAATTGGAGGCGCAGCCGCTGAAGAACGCGGCGCCCGTTACGGCGAGCGCCACGGCGAGCAACGCCGCGCGGAGCAGTCGTTGAAAACGCATGGTCATTCCTCTCCCAGGTAGGGTGCTGGATCGATCGGGCCCGCCGGAGAGGGTGGCGGAGGCCGGATCCGGGTTCACGATTCGGTTGCCGGCTGCCGGCGGGAATTCCGCCGGTGCATTCCTTCCAGTATAGGGTCTCTTCCGGTGGTGTGATAGCGTCGTGGTTCCCCCGCCGGCTCCGCCGGCCTCCGTCCCGCGCCGTCCCGAGCGGCGTGCCCCCGAACCGATCCACGTCCGCGCTCCCCCGAAAGGCGACATCATGCTCGCTCGCGTCACGTCCTGCGCGACCGTCGGCATCGAGGGACTTCTGGTCGAGGTGGAAGCGGACCTCGGCGTCGGCCTTCCCACCTTCACGATCGTCGGGCTTCCCGACGCCGCCGTGCGTGAGAGCCAGGAGCGCGTGCTC
>DASSLZ010000145.1:0-8806 GCA_035689165.1 Candidatus Eiseniibacteriota bacterium
CGGGCACGAGCGCACGTACCATCCTGGCGAGATCAACACGCGGATCGCCGACGTCGTCGTCATCAACAAGGTGGGCACCACCGATTACGCGAACGTGGAAGCGGTGCGCGCCTCGGTGCAGCAGCTGAATCCCAACGCCGTGATCGTGGACGGCGCCTCCCCCATCTCCGTGGACCGGCCCGACCGGATCCGCGACCGCCGCGCGCTGGTGATCGAGGACGGCCCGACGCTCACCCACGGCGAGATGAAGTATGGAGCGGGCGTCATCGCGGCCAAGCGGCACGGCGCGCGCGAGATCGTCGATCCGCGTCCCTGGCTGGTCGGCGAGATCAAGGACACCTTCCGCCAGTATCCGGGGATCGGCGCGCTCCTCCCCGCCATGGGCTACTCGGGCAACCAGCTCCGCGACATGGAGCGGACGATCAACGCCTGCGAGTGCGACGTGGTCGTGATCGCGACGCCGATCGACCTGCGGCGCCTCGTCGACATCAAGCATCCGACCGTTCGGGTCGGCTACGAGCTGGAGGAGATCGGGCGGCCGAAGCTGGAGGACGTGATCGGCGAATTCCTCGCGGCCCGCTCAGCCAAGCCCGCGGCGCGCAAGAGTCCGAAGCCGGCGCGTTCCGGCAAGGGGCGGGTGGCCCGTGCGGCGAACAAGCCGCCGGTGCCGACCGGCCGCTCCCGCGGGCGGGGGAAGCGATGAACCTCCACGAGTTCCAGGGCAAGGAGCTGTTCCGCGCGGCTGGAATTCCCGTCCCGCCGGGCGAGGTGGCGCGCTCGGCCGACGACGCCGCGACGATCGCCGACCGTCTCGGCTACCCCGTCGTGGTGAAAGCCCAGGTCCTGATCGGCGGACGGGGCAAGGCGGGCGGCGTGAAGGTGGTGAAGAACCGGGACGAGGTGCTGCGCGAGGCGGGGCGGATCCTCGGCATGGACATCCGCGGACACGTCGTGCGGCAGGTGCTGATCACGCCCGCCACCGACATCGAGAAGGAGTTCTACGCGGGCATCGTGCTGGACCGGAAGTTCGAGACGCCCCTCCTCATGGTCAGCCCCTCGGGCGGCGTGGACATCGAGGAGGTCGCGCGCATGGCGCCCGAGAAGATCCTGCGCGTCCATCTCGACGGCCGCGGGCTCCCGGCGTACCGGGCCCGGGCCGCGGCGCGCTTCCTCGACCCGCGCTTCCCCGTGCAGAAGCAGATCGTTCCGATCCTGACCCGGCTGGCCGCGCTGTACCACGACCAGGACGCGTCGCTCGCCGAGATCAATCCGCTCGTGGTCTCCCCGAAGGGGGAGGTCTGGGCGCTGGACGCCAAGGTGGTCATCGACGACAACGCTCTCGACCGCCACGCCGATCTCGCCGGGATGCGCGACCTGGGGGCGGAGGATCCGGGCGAGGTGGAGGCGCGCGAGAAGGGGCTCTCCTACGTCCGGCTCGACGGCACGATCGGCTGCGTCGTGAACGGGGCCGGGCTCGCGATGGCGACGATGGACCTGATCCAGTACCACGGCGGCAAGCCGGCCAACTTCCTGGACATCGGCGGCTCCTCCAATCCGGACAAGGTGACCGCCGCGATGAACATCCTGACGCGGGACGCGCGCGTGCGCGCGGTCCTGTTCAACATCTTCGGGGGCATCACGCGCTGCGACGACGTGGCGCGGGGGCTCCTGACCGCGCTCGACCGGATCGGCATGAAGCTGCCGATCGTGATCCGCCTCACGGGAACGAACGAGCAGGAAGCGCGGGAAATCCTGAGCGGCCGCGGCATGACGGCCCTGAGCGACATGGACGAGGCGGTCCGGGCCGTGATCGCGCGCGCGGCGGAGGCGGCATGAGCATCCTCATCGATCGCAGCTCCCGCGTGCTGGTGCAGGGCATCACGGGTCGGGACGGCTCCTTCCACGCCAAGCAGATGCGCGACTACGGAACGCGGGTCGTCGCCGGGGTGACTCCCGGCAAGGGCGGCACCGACGTGGACGGCATCCCGGTCTTCGATTCGGTGGAGGAGGCGGTCCAGAAGACCAAGGCCGACGTCTCGGTCATCTACGTTCCGGCGTCCCTGGCCCAGGACGCGATCTACGAGGCGACCGACGCCGAGGTGCCGCTCGTGGTCTGCATCACCGAGGGGATCCCGGCGCGCGACATGATCGAGATCGCCGCCTACCTGAACGGCCGCTCGACGCGGCTGATCGGACCCAACTGCCCGGGGCTCATCTCGCCGGGACAGTGCAAGGTGGGGATCATGCCCGGGTTCATCCACGCGCCGGGGCGGATCGGCCTCGTCAGCCGGAGCGGAACGCTCACCTACGAAGTGGTCTGGCAGCTCACGCGCGCCAAGATGGGGCAGTCGACCTGCATCGGCATCGGGGGCGACCCGATCATCGGCACGCGCTTCACCGACGCGCTCGCCCTCTTCGAGGGGGACGACAAGACCGACGCCGTCGTGCTGATCGGCGAGATCGGCGGCGCGGACGAGGAAGAGGCGGCCGCGCTCATCGAGTCCACCATGACGAAGCCGGTCGTGGCGTTCATCGCGGGGCAGACCGCGCCTCCCGGGAAGCGCATGGGGCACGCCGGGGCCATCGTCTCGGGCGGATCGGGTACGGCGCAGGAGAAGATCGCGCGGTTCGAGCGCGCGGGGGTGCCGGTCGCGAAGGTCCCGTCCGACATCCCGCGGCTGGTGCAGGCGGCGCTGGAGCGCGGTCGGCCCAAGCTGCGCGTGGTGGCCGGCGGAGCGGGAGGCGCCGCGGCCGCGAGGAAGAAAGCGGCGCCGAAGAAGCGCGCCGTGTCGCGCCCGGTCGCGAAGCCCGCGGCGAAGCGCGGGGCGACGAAGAAGGGGACGGGAGCGCGCCCGGCGGCCAAGCGACGCGCCAAGCCGGCACGGGCGAAATCGCGTCACTGATCGGAACGGAACTGTTCGAGGCGCTGCCTGGAGCGATCCGGGGGCGCCTCAGTCTTGTCGCGCGCCGCGCGCGCGACGACATGGGAGGAAGCGCGTGGAATCGACGCTGTTCATGATCAAGCCGGACGCGGTCTTAGCGGGGAAGATCGGGCTGATCCTGGCCGAGGTGGAGAAGGCGGGATTCGAGGTCGCGGAGATGCGCATGGTCCGGCTCACGCCCGAGAAAGCGCGCCGCTTCTACGCCGTGCACGAGGGGAAGCCGTTCCTGGCCGACCTGGTGTCGTTCATGTCGTCGGGGCCGGCGGTGCCGTGCCTCTTGCGCCGCGACAACGCGATCAAGGGGCTGCGCGACCTGATCGGCGCTACCGATCCCAAGGAAGCGAAGCCGGGGACGATCCGCGCCCTCTACGCGGAGAGCAAGCAGAACAACGCGGTCCACGCCTCCGACTCGCCCGAGTCGGCCGCCACCGAGATCCCGTTCTTTTTCGACGCCGTGGGAGCCGCCCGCTAGTCTAAAGACCCATGCAGATCGACCTGAGAGAGCTGGCCCAGGGCCAGACCCATCTGGAAATGGACGTTACGGGGGACTCCGTCGGGCTGTTGCCGACGGAGGCGATCCTGGACGCGCCCATCCACCTGGCTCTGAACCTGGACCGGCGCCACGACGAGATATGGATCCGCGGGACGGCGCAAGCCACGGCGCACCAGGAATGTAGCCGCTGCCTGGTCGAGTTTCCGGAGAAACTCGAATTGGAGTTCGACGTCTTCTGTGCTAAGGTGCCGGCCACGAACGTCCAGGGCCATCCGGCGTTGGATGAAGAAGATGGCGGGGTTCACTTCCACGACGGCCGGACCCTTTCCATCGACGACGAGATCCGGGAAGCGGTGATCCTCGGTCTCTCGATGAAGCCGCTCTGCCGCGAGGACTGCAAGGGCCTCTGCCCGCAGTGCGGCGAGGACCGTAACGCCGGACCCTGCCGCTGCGAACGCGCCGTCACCCAGGGCGCGGCCCGGGAGGCCGCACCGGAATCCGGCGTCCAGCCACGAGAGGAATGAATCATGGCGGTACCCAAGAGAAGGCATTCGAGTACCCGCGGCAAGAAGCGCCGGACGAACTGGAAGCTTCGCATGCCGTCGCGGTCGCTCTGTTCCCACTGCAGCCAGCCCAAGCTTCCTCATCGGGTCTGCGCGCACTGCGGCTACTACGCCGGCGAAGAGGTGATCGCGCGGGAGGGTCTCCGGGCTTCGTAGGCATCCACGCCAACGACCATGCGCCAGCAAGGGAAGGGCCCGGTCATCGGGGTGGATGCCATGGGAGGCGACCTGGCCCCCCGCGTCGTGATCGAGGGCGCGCTCGAGGCGCTCGGCGAGCCGGGCGCCTCGTTCGACGTGGCCCTGATCGGTGACGAGCGCGAGATCCAGGCCGAGGCCGACCGCCTGGGCGTCCGCGACCGCCTTCCTCGCGTGATCCACGCGGCCGAAGTGATCGAGATGGCCGAATCCGCGGCGCAGAGCGTCCGCAAGAAGCGCGATTCCTCGATCAGCGTCGCGGCCCGCCTGCACAAGAGCGGCGAGACCGACGCGCTCGTTTCCGCGGGGAACACCGGCGCGGTCGTCGCCGCGGCCCTCTTCGAGATCGGTCGCATCGCGCAGATCCACCGCCCCGCCATCGCCACCGTGCTGCCGACCCCCCAGGGGAACGTCGTGATCCTGGACGTGGGCGCCACCTCCGACTGCAAGCCGTCCCACCTCTACCAGTTCGCCGTCATGGGCAGCATCTACGCCCGCCTCGTACTCGGGATCGAGCGCCCTCGGGTCGGCCTGCTCAACATCGGCGAAGAGGCGGAGAAGGGGAGCGAGCTCTACTACGAGGCGCACCAGCTCCTGAAGCGGAGCCCGATCCACTTCGTCGGAAACGTCGAGGGGAAGGACATCATCCTGGGCACGGCGGACGTGGTCGTGTGCGACGGCTTCGTCGGCAACGTGCTGCTCAAGTTCGCGGAGAGCGTGATCCCCAGCCTCTCCACCATGATCAAGGACGAGATCAGCGCGCATCCGCTGAGCATGACGGCGGGTCTGTTGCTGAAGCCCGCCTTCCGGCGGCTGAAGCGGCGGCTGGACTACGCCGAGGTCGGAGGCGCGCCGCTTCTGGGCGTGGACGGCACCTGCATCATCGGCCACGGCCGCTCCAACCCGCGCGCGATCAAGAACGCCATCAAGGTGGCGGCGCGCTGCGCCGAAGCGCGCGTGGCCGACTCGATCCGACTGGAGCTGGAGCGCCTGACTCCGGCGGCCGCCTGATCCCCGATCCCATGACCGCGACCCCGCGCGACGTCCACATTGTAGGCACCGGGTCCCACACCCCCTCGCGCGTCCTCACGAACAAGGACTTAGAGCAGATCGTCGACACGTCCGACGAGTGGATCACCAGCCGCACCGGCATCAAGGAGCGGCGGATCTCCGATCCGACGACGCCCTCGTCGGTGCTCGCCACCGAGGCCGCGAAGAAGGCGCTCGCCGACGCCAAGATCGACGGCTCGGCGCTGGACCAGATCATCGTCGGCACCGTGACGGGGGACCGCATCTTCCCCTCGACCGCCTGCCTCTTGCAGGACAACCTGGGCGCGACCAAGGCGCACGCTTTCGACGTCTCGGCCGCCTGCGCCGGATTTCTGTACGGGCTCTCGCTCGGGTACAACGCCATCCGCGTCGGCGCCGCCGAGACGGTGCTGGTCGTCGGCGTGGAGACCCTCTCCCGGATCGTGAACTGGACCGACCGGAACACCTGCGTGCTCTTCGGGGACGCGGCGGGCGCCGTGGTGCTGCGCTCCACCGGAGCGCCGGGCGGGATCCTCGCGATCTGCCTCCACAGCGACGGATCGCTGGTCCACCTGCTCGAGATGCCCGCGGGCGGCTCCCTGCGTCCGCCGTCGCACGAGACCGTGGACCAGCGCCTTCACACCATCACGATGAGCGGCAACGACGTCTTCAAGCACGCCGTCCGCGCCATGGAATCGGTGGCGATGGAGTGCCTGGACGCGTCGGGGCACACGCCCGAGGAGCTGGACCTGATCATTCCGCACCAGGCCAATCTGCGCATCGTCGACGCGACGGCGCGAAGGCTGGGCCTTCCCTCCGAGAAAGTGTTCGTGAACCTGGATCGCTACGGGAACACGTCGTCGGCCTCGATCCCGCTCGCGATGGACGAGGCGCGGCGCACCGGCCGCATCCGGGCCGGCAGCCTGGTCGAGCTGGTCACGTTCGGCGGCGGCTTTACCTGGGCCGCCGCGATGGTGCAATGGTGACGGCGCACCTGGGCCGCGCCGCGTGGGTGTCGCGATGACGGGACCGGCGTTCCTCTTTCCCGGCCAGGGCTCGCAGAGCGTCGGCATGGGACGGCTGCTGGCCGATCGCTACCCCGAGGCGCGCGAAGCCTTCGAGGAGGCCGACGCCGTTCTCGGGTTCTCCCTCACGAAGCTCTGTTTCGAGGGGCCCGAGGCGGAGCTGACCCGCACCGAGAACACGCAGCCGGCGCTGCTCGCCACGAGCGTCGCCGCCTTCCGCGCGCTTTCGACGAAGGGAATCGCTCCCGCCGCCGCGGCGGGGCACAGCGCGGGGGAGTACGCCGCCCATGTCGCGGCGGGGACCTTCTCCTACGCCGACGGGCTCCGGCTGATCCGGGCGCGTGGCGAGGCGATGGCCCACGCCGGGGATGAGCGCCCCGGCGCCATGGCCGCGGTGCTGGGGCTTGCGGCGGAGCAGATCGCCGAGGTGCTCCGCGCGGTGGACGCGCCGCGGGATCTGGCGGCCGCCAACTACAACTCGCCGGGACAGGTCGTGCTCTCGGGAACGCCCGAAGCGCTCGCCCGCGCCACCGACGAGGCGAAGCGGCTCGGGGCGAAGCGGGTCGTGCCGCTCACCGTGAGCGCGGCGTTCCATTCGCCGCTCATGGAGGCGGCGGCGCGCGGCCTGGCCTTGGCCCTCGACCAGGTGGCGTTCGCGCGCCCCCGCTTTCCGGTTTACGCCAATGTCTCGGCCAAGCCGGTGCGCGAGCCCGAAGAGGCGCGCGCGACGCTCAAGGAGCAGCTCCTCCAGCCCGTGCTCTGGGAACAGACGATGCGCGCGCTGATCGCGGACGGGACGCGCCGGTTCGTCGAGGTCGGAAACGGGCGGGTGTTGCGCGGCCTGGCGAAGAGCGTGGACCGGGAGCTCGCGCTCTTCGGCTCGCAGGATCCGGACGAGGTGGAGGCGGCTTCGGCGCCGGCGGACGCGGCTCCCGCGCCGGGGAGCCGATGAGCGGGCGCTTCGACACGCGCGTCGCGGTCGTGACGGGCGGCGCCAAGGGGATCGGGCTCGCGGTGTCGCGGCGTTTCGCCTGCGAGGGGGCCAAGGTGGTGCTCACGGGGCGGGATACGGCGGCGCTGGAGTCCGCGGCGGCTGAGATCCGCGCCATGGGAACGGAGGCGCTTCCCCTCGCGGCCGACGCCGCTCGGGAAGGTGAAGCCGACAGGGTTTGCGCGGCGACCCTCGAGGCGTTCGGCCGGGCCGACATCCTCGTGAACAACGCGGGGGTGACCAGGGACGGGCTCCTGCTCCGCATGAGCGACGAGGACTGGGACCTGGTCCTCGAGACGAACTTGAAGGGAGCGTTCCGGATGATCCGCGCCTTCGCCCGGCCGATGGTGAAGCAGCGCTGGGGGCGGATCGTGAACGTCTCGTCGGTGATCGGGATGATCGGAAACGCGGGGCAGGCGAACTACGCCGCCTCCAAAGCCGGCCTCCTGGGGCTGACGAAGGCCGTTGCTAAGGAGTTGGCATCACGTCATATTACGGTGAATGCGGTCGCGCCGGGCTTCATCGAGACCGCGATGACGGAGGGGCTGGGAGAGAAGGTCAGGGAGGGTCTCCAGTCGCAGATCCCCCTGGGCCGGCTCGGCAGCCCTGACGACGTGGCGCACGCGGTGGCCTTCCTGTGCTCCGAGGAGGCCGGTTACGTGACGGGGCAGGTGCTGCCGGTCGACGGCGGCATGGTGATGTAGCGTCCCAAACGCTTGGGACGAATCTAAGCTCAGGGGAGGTGACCCAAGGAATGGCATCGTTCAGCGAAGAACGCGTGAAGCAGATCATCGTGGATCAGTTGGGCGTCGCGCCCGAGCAGGTGACTCCCGAGGCGTCGTTCATCGACGATCTCGGAGCCGACTCGCTCGACACGGTGGAGCTGGTCATGGCCCTCGAGGAGGCGTTCGACATCGAGATCCCCGACGAGGACGCGGAGAAGATGACCACGGTGGCGGACGCCATCAAGTATCTGGAATCCCACGTGCCGAAAAACGCCTAGGAGTGCGCCTAGGCGCACGCCTGGAGACCGCCCGAATCGCGCCTGATTCGGCGGCGCGCCCGGTAGCAGGGCGCGGCGGGAGCAGACCAGTGGGAATCGAAGCTCAGGAATGGGAGAAGCGGAGCGCATGGTGCGTCGAGCGGTAGAGCCGAGGCGGGTCGTGGTCACGGGCATGGGAGTCATCTCCCCGCTCGGGTCCGACCTCGCGTCGTTCTGGAAACGGCTCACGGCGGGCGAGTCGGGGATCGGCCCCGTCACGCGTTTCGACATCACCCAATACGACACGCGGATCGCGGGCGAAGTGAAGGACTTCCGGGCCGAGGACTACATGGACCGGAAGGACGCGCGCCGCGCCGACCTGTTCGTCCAATACGCCGTCGCGGGCACCCGAAAGGCCGTCGCGCAGGCGAACATCCAGGACGGAAACGTCGATCCCAACCGCTACGGCGTGGTGATCGGCTCGGGCATCGGCGGCATCGCGACGTTCGAGGACCAGCACAAGAACCTCATGGAAAAAGGTCCTTCCCGCGTGAGCCCCTTCTTCATTCCGATGATGATCTCGGAC
>DASSLZ010000146.1:0-8564 GCA_035689165.1 Candidatus Eiseniibacteriota bacterium
CGGAGGCTCCCGACGTGAGCGTGGGCTACCTGCCGCACTCCTACGGGCTGGACGTGACGCTCACGGTGCTCGCGCTCGATCCGTCGTGGGCGGCCGAGGCGATCCGGCGCGTCGAGCGGCGCGTGGTGGAGGCGGTGGGCGAGTCGCTCTACGGCTTTGGACGGGACACCCTGGCGGACGTCCTGGGCGGGATGCTGGCGGACCAGGGGCGCACCCTGGTCACCGCCGAATCGTTCACGGCCGGGGCCATCGGCGCCACGATCACGGCGACGCCGGGCGCCTCGCGCTATTTCCTGGGCGGGGTGACCGCCTACTCCAACCGCGCCAAGGAGA
Source organism: Candidatus Eiseniibacteriota bacterium (assembly GCA_035689165.1). Lineage (GTDB taxonomy): Bacteria > Eisenbacteria > RBG-16-71-46 > SZUA-252 > SZUA-252 > DASQJL01. Next base: position 334 of record DASSLZ010000146.1, read on the forward strand.
CGCTGCTCGGCGTCTCGGGAACGACCCTCGCGCGGCACGGCGCCGTGAGCGCCGAGACGGCGCAGGAGATGGCCTCCGGCGCGCGCGAGCGCTTCGGCGCCGACCTCGCCGTGTCGAGCACCGGGATCGCCGGCCCCGACGGCGGGACGCCGGAGAAGCCGGTCGGGCTCGTCTACCTGGGGCTCGCCACGGCCGAAGGAGCGCAGGCGATGCGTCTCCAGCTGACCGGCACGCGCGAGGAGATCGTGGTGCGCTCCTCGGCCCTGGCGCTCGACCTGGTGCGCCGGCACATGGCGCACGCGCCGGCATGACCGCGGGCCTGACGCGCACGTTCGTAGCGCTCCTGATCCCCGATTCCTGGATCGCGTACGTGCGCGGCCTGGGCCAAGCCCTCGCCAGCCGCTCGGCCGGCCTCTCCTGGGTCAAGCCGGAGAACGCGCACTTCACGGTGCGCTTCCTGGGCGACCTGGACGACGAGCAACTCGCCGGCGTGCGCGACTCGGTGCGCCGGAGCGCTACCGGTCTCGCGGCACCGGTTGCGCGGCTCGGCCGGCTGGGCGCGTTTCCGCGTCCGGAGCGCCCGCGCGTGCTCTGGGTGGGGCTCGCGCAGGGAGGACCCGAGACGGAGGCGCTCGCGGCCGTGGTGAACGACGCTCTGGAGCGCGACGGATTCGGGTTTCCTGACAGGCCGTTTCGCGCGCACCTGACTCTGGCGCGCGCCCGCGAGGGCGCCCGGGGCGTGGACGCGCTGATCCGCACACCACTGGCCGAAGCGCCCGAAGCGGAGCCGCTCCATCGTCTTGCGGTCATGAAAAGTCAGCTCCACAAAAGCGGTGCCATGTATACTGTTCTGGAGGAAATACGCCTCCAATCACCGGGCTCGCAGGCAGGCTGACGTATGTGTGGGGAAGCCTGCGCGAGCCCACTCACAACACCGTTCGCCCCGGCCCGAACCAGGCGTCCCGGATGGATCGCCGTCACCAAACTCAGGGGGAGTGCACATGGCAGGCAACGTGACCGCTCGGGAAGTGGGCCCATCGACGACGCGTGAGATGAGCAAGGAACGCACGAAGGCGCTGGAGCTGGCCGTGCAGCAGATCGAGCGGCAGTTCGGAAAGGGCGCCATCATGAAGCTGGGCTCCGATTCGGCCCGCGTGCAGGTCGAGGCGATCCCGACGGGGTCGATCGCGCTGGACGCCGCACTCGGCGTCGGCGGGATCCCGCGGGGACGCGTGATCGAGGTCTACGGCCCCGAGTCCTCGGGCAAGACGACGCTCGCGCTGAGCATCATCGCGCAGGCGCAGAAGCAGGGCGGGAACGCGGTCTTCATCGACGCCGAGCACGCCCTGGACGCCGCGTACGCGAAGCGGCTCGGCGTGGATATCGACGCCCTGCACGTCTCGCAGCCCGACACCGGCGAGGAGGCGCTCGAGATCGCCGAGCACCTCGTCCGGAGCGGTGCCGTGGACGTGATCGTGATCGACTCGGTCGCCGCGCTGGTGCCGAAAGCCGAGATCGAGGGGGAGATGGGCGACTCGCACATGGGCCTCCAGGCGCGCCTCATGTCGCAGGCGCTGCGCAAGCTGACCGGCACCATCTCCAAGTCGCGCACCACGGTCATCTTCATCAACCAGATCCGCATGCAGATCGGCGTGATGTTCGGCAATCCCGAGACCACGACCGGCGGGCGCGCGCTCAAGTTCTACGCCTCGATCCGCCTCGACATCCGCCGCATCGGCTCGATCAAGGACGGCGACAACGTGATCGGCAACCACGTGAAGGTGAAGGTCGTGAAGAACAAGGTCGCGGCCCCCTTCAAGGAAGCTGAGTTCGACATCCTCTACAACGAGGGGATCTCGCGCGAGGGCGAGCTGCTCGACCTGGCCGTGGAGCGCAACCTCGTCCAGAAGAGCGGCACCTGGTTCAGCTACGGCGAGGAGCGGATCGGGCAGGGGCGCGAGAACGCGCGGCTCTGGCTGCGGGAGCATCCCGACGCCTTCGCCGAGCTCTCCGTGAAGATGCGGGAGGCGCTCGGGCTCTCGCGCGGCGCCGCGGCGGAAGCGGAGGAGAACGGCTCCGAGCCGAAGGCGGCGGCTCCTTCCGGCGACCGGCGGGTCCGGATCTAGGACGGAGCCATGCGACGACCGATGTCGCCCGAGCAGGCGGCGTCGGACGATTCGGCCAAGGAAGCGGCGCTCCGGATTTTGGCCCGCGGCCCGCGCACCGAGCGCGAGGTGATGGACCGGCTGATCGAGCGTGGCTACGTACCGGACGCGGTGGAGCGCGCCGTGGAGCGCCTCCGCCGCGTCTCGCTTCTGGACGACCGGGCCTATCTCGCCTGGTTCGTGCGCGCCGAGCTCGGCCGAAAGCCGCAGGCCCTCCGCCTGATCGAGACGAAGCTGGCGCGTCACGGCCTGCCGCGGCCGCTGGTCGCCGCCGCGGAAGAGGCGATCCGCGCCGATGGCGACCTGGCGGAGCGGGCGCTGGACACCGAGGAGGGGCGCGCCGAGGCGGCCGCGCGCGAAGTGGGCAAGAAGCTCGCGCGGCGCGGCCCGGAGGAGCGGCGGCGGCTCCTCCAATCGGCCCTCTTGCGCCGGGGCTTTTCCTGGGACACCATCCGGGATCTCGTGTCCGAGCGATCCCATCCGGAGTCATGACTTCCTGATGCCCCAAACGACGAACGAGCTGCGCCGGACCTTCCTCGACTTCTACAAGGACCGGGGCCATCCGCATCTGCCCATGGCCCCGCTCGTGCCGCTGGACGACCCCACCCTGCTCTTCACTTCGGCCGGGATGGTGCCGTTCAAGTCCTACTACGCCTCGCCGGTAGCGCCGCCGACGCGCCGCGCGGTCACCGTGCAGCGATGCCTGCGGCTCACCGACATCGAGAACATCGGCGTCACCGTGCGCCACTGCACGCTGTTCGAGATGCTCGGCAATTTCTCCTTCGGCGACTACTTCAAGAAGGAAGCGATCGAGTGGGCGTGGGAGCTGATCACCGTGACCCTCGGAATGCCGAAGGAGCGCCTCTTCCCCTCGGTCTTCCGGGAGGACGACGAGGCGTTCGACCTCTGGGCCAAGCACATCGGCCTGGGCGCTGAGCGCGTCACGCGCCTGGACGAGAAGGACAACTTCTGGGGACCGGCGGGCGGCTCGGGTCCCTGCGGACCCTGCTCCGAGATCTACTGGGACCAGGGGCCGGGCACGGGATGCGGCCGGCCCGAGTGCGCGCCCGGATGCGACTGCGAGCGCTACCTCGAGTTCTACAACCTGGTCTTTCCGCAGTACGACCAGGCGCCCGACGGATCGCGGAAGCCGCTCCCCAACCGCGGCATCGACACCGGGATGGGGCTCGAGCGGCTCGCGATGATCCTCCAGGGCGTCCCCTCGATCTACGACAACGACCTGCTCCGTCCGATCGGCGACGCGGTGAAGCGGATGGGATCGCCCAAGGCGTCGCAGGGCGACCGCGGGCGCCGGTCCGCGCGCGTCATCACCGACCACGTGCGGGCCCTCGTCTTCACGTTCGCCGAGGGCGTGCGCCCCTCGAACGAGGGCCGCGGCTACGTGGCGCGCCGGCTGCTGCGCCGCGCGGCGCGCTTCGGGCGCGATCTGGAGATCCACGGCCCCTTCCTCTCGCGCCTGGTTCCTCCGGTGGTCGACGCCATGGCCGCGTATGAAGAGTACGAGTACCTCCGCCGCGAGCAGGCGGCGGTGGCGGCGGCGATCCACGAGGAGGAGGCGCGCTTCGCGGAGACGCTCGAGACGGGCATGACCCGCTTCGAGGAGACGGCCGATTCCCTCGCGAAGGCGGGAAGCCGGGTCTATCCCGGAAGCGCCGCCTTCATGCTGTACGACACCTACGGCTTCCCGATCGACCTCACGGCGGAGCTCGCGCGCGAGCGCGGGCTGGACGTCGACATGCCGGCCTACGAGGCGGCCATGGACGAACAGCGGGAGCGCGCGCGCAAGGCGGGGCGCTTCGAGACGCGCCGGAAGACGGCGGGACCGTGGCAGGAGCTCACGCGCGGGGATCATTCGAAGTTCGTCGGCTACGACCGTCTCGCGGTCGAGGACGTCTCGATCCGGCGCCTCCGCGAGGTGCCCGCCGAGGGCGGCGGGCCGCGCGAGGTGGAGGTCACGCTGGACGTCACGCCCTTCTACGCCGAGGGGGGCGGCCAGGTCGGGGACACCGGATGGCTCGAGGCGATGCCGGGCGCGGCCCCGGCGCGGCTTCGCGTCGTGGACACGGTGAAGGACGCCGACCTCGTGGTCCATCGCGCCGAGGTGGTGGAGGGCACCCCGCACGCGGGCCCCTATCGCGCGACCGTGGACGCGGCAAAGCGCGCCGCGACCGAGCGGAACCACACGGCGACGCACCTTCTCCACGCCGCGCTGCGCGCGCGGCTCGGCACCGGCGTGAAGCAGGCGGGGTCGCTCGTCGCCCCCGACCGGCTCCGCTTCGACTTCAGCTACGGCAAGGCGCTCACGCCCGAGGACCTGCACGCGATCGAATCGGAAGTGAACCGGAACCTCCTCGAGGATCTCCCGGTCGCGACCGAGGTCACGTCGCTCAAGGAGGCGCAGGAGCGGGGCGCGATGGCGCTCTTCGGCGAGAAATACGGCGAGCGCGTGCGGCAGGTCATCGTGGACGGCGTGAGCCGCGAGCTCTGCGGCGGCTGCCACGTGTCGCGCACGGGCGAGATCGGCTATCTCCGGATCGAGTCCGAGTCGGCCATCGCCTCCGGCGTGCGCCGGATCGAGGCGGTCACGGGCGCCCTGGCCTACCAGCGGGCCGACGAAGACCGGGCGTTGCTTCGCGAGATCGCCCACCGCCTGGGCGCGCCCCGGGAGCAGCTCGCCGAGCGGCTGCGGCAGATCCAGGAGGAGGCGCGGGCGCTTCGCGACGAGCGGGCGAAGCAGAGCCAGGGCGCGCTGCTCGAGCGCGTGCACGCGCTGATCGCCGAGGCGAAGAGCCGCGGCGAGGCGGTGATCACGGCGCGCCTCGAGGCGGGCAGCGTGGACGAGCTGCGCCAGGCGGGCGACGTCGTGCGGAAGGCGCTGCCGGGCGGCGGGGCGCTCCTTCTCGCCGTCATCGACGGCAAGCTCTCCGTGGCGGCGGTGGTCGGCCCGCAGGCGACCGATCGCCTCCAGGCCGACCAGTGGGTGCGCGACGCCGTGTCAGTCGCGGGCGGGAAGGGTGGCGGGAAGAAGGACTCGGCGCTCGCGGGCGCCAAGGAGCCCGCGCTCGCCGGCCAGGTGCTGGAACGGGGCGCCGCCTACGCCGCCGAGCGGATGAAGGGCGCCGGGGCCCCGTCGGGTTCGGGCGCATGAAAGCGCTCGTCCTCTCCGGCGGCAAGGGAACGCGGCTCCGCCCCATCACGCACACCGGCGCCAAGCAGCTCATCCCGGTCGCGAACAAGCCGATCCTCTTCTACGTGCTCGAGGCGATCCGGGACGCGGGGATCACCGACGTCGGCATCGTCGTCGGCGACACCGAAAACGAGATCCGGGCCGCGGTCGGCGACGGATCCGCCTTCGGCATCCGCGCCGACTACATCCGCCAGGACCAGCCGCTGGGACTGGCCCACGCGGTGAAGGTCGCGCGCGGCTACCTGGGACAGGACCCCTTCGTCATGTTCCTCGGCGACAACCTGATCCTGGACGGCATCCGCACCCTGGTGGACGAGTTCCGCCGCGAGCAGCCGAACAGCGAGATCCTGCTCGCGCGCGTGCCGCATCCCGAGGAGTTCGGCGTGGCCGAGCTGGAGGGCGATCACGTCGTGCGCCTGGTGGAGAAGCCGAAGCAGCCCAAGTCCGATCTCGCGCTGGTCGGCGTCTACATGTTCGACCCCTCGATCCACGAGGCGGTGGACGCGATCCGCCCCTCCTTCCGGAACGAGCTGGAGATCACCGACGCCATCCAGCACCTGATCGACAGCGGCAAGCGGGTCCGCCACCACGTCATCACCGGCTGGTGGAAGGACACGGGGAAGCTCGAGGACATGCTCGAGGCGAACCGGATGGTCCTCTCCCGCGCGAAGCGTCGCGTGGGCGGCGAGGTGGACGCCGCCTCGCGCGTGGAGGGAGAGGTGATCGTGGGCCAGGGGACGGTCGTGAAGAACTCGATCCTCCGCGGCCCCCTGATCGTCGGGGCACGCTGCCACATCGAGAACTCGTACGTGGGACCCTTCACCTCCCTCTACGACGACGTCGTTCTCCGGAACAGCGAGATCGAACATTCGATCGTGCTCGAGCGCTGCCGGATCGAGGACATCCCGGTCCGGATCGAGGCCTCCCTGATCGGGAAGGAAGTGCGGATCCAGCGCTCGCAGATGAAGCCGACCGCCTACCGCTTCATGGTCGGCGACTCCAGCCTGGTCGACGTCGTCTAGCGTGCGCGTCCTGGTCACCGGCGCGAACGGGATCCTGGGCCGCGCGCTTCGCGAACGGCTGACCGGCGGCGACACGCTCTATCTCTGGGGACGCGAGGAAGCCGACATCACCGACGAGGCGGCGACCCGGGCGGCCGCGCGCGGGCTCGACTTCGACACCGTGATCCACGCCGCCGCCTACACCAACGTGGACGGCGCCGAGAGCGATCCCGCGATGGCGATGGCGGTGAACCGGGACGGCACGCGCCACGTGGCCGCGCTGGCGCGTGAGCGGGGCGCCGTGCTCGTCTACGTGAGCAGCGACTACGTCTTCGACGGCACGAAGGGATCCCCGTACGTCGAAGAGGATCCGCCCCACCCGCTCGGCGTCTACGGCGCCACGAAGCTCGCGGGGGAGGAAGCCGCGCTCGATTCCGGCGCGCCCTGCCTGGTGGTCCGCACCTCGTGGCTCTTCGGCTACGGCGGGAAGAACTTCGTCGACACCATCGCGGCCAAGGCCCTTCGCGGCGAGCCGCTCCAGGTGGTGAGCGACCAGCACGGCTCGCCCACCTACGCCCGCGACCTGGCGCACGGCATCGAGGTGCTGCTCCGGCGCGGTGCCCTGGGCATCGTGCACGTGACGAACGCGGGGGAGACGACCTGGCACGGGCTGGCGGTCGAGATCGCCCGCACCCTGGGGGCGCCGGTGCCGATCGCGCCCGTTTCCACCGCCCACGTCGCCCGTTTAGCTCCACGCCCCGCCTACTCCGTGCTTTCGGGCGCGCGCTATCGCGCGCTGGCCGGCACCCCGCTTCCTACCTGGGAGGACGCGGTGCACCGGCACCTGGCGGAACGGCCGTCGCGCCAGGGAGAGGCGGCGTGAAGCGCGCATCCCACGCCCGCGCCTCCAGCGCCCTTCGCGCGAGAGCCCGCGCCAAACGCGCGCCGCGTCCGGACCGCGTCCGGGACATCTTCCGCGAGGCCCTCGAGCTGACCGCGGCCGTCTACGCGCGGGAGCGCGGGACCATCGAGCGGATCGCGGCGATGATCGCCGACGCCGCGCTCTCGGGCCGCACGGTGTTCTGGGCCGGCAACGGCGGCAGCGCCGCCGAGGCGCAGCACCTCGCGACCGAGTTCGTCGTGCGGTTCGTGAAGAACCGGCGCGCCCTTCCCTCGCTCTCCCTGCACGCGGACACGTCGGTGCTGACGGCCGCGGCCAACGATTTCGGCTTCGACAGGGTCTTCGCCCGGCAGCTCGAGGCGCTGGGACGCCGCGGGGACGTCCTCGTGGCACTCACCACGAGCGGACGTTCGGCGAACGTGCTCGCGGCGGTCGAAGAGGCCCGTCGCCGGGGGATGCGGGTGGTCGGGCTGACCGGTGCGAAGGGCGCCGCCTTCGCGCGGCACTGCGACCTGGCGCTCGTGGTCCCGAGCGGCGACACGGCCCGGGTGCAGGAGATCCACATGCTCGTCGGCCACGTCTGCTGCGATCTCGCGGAGGCGCGCGTGCTCGCCGAAGATCGCCGCGCGGGCGGCCGGAGCCGGCCGGGGAAGCGCGCCCGGCGATGATCCGCGACGTGATCCGCTCGATGCGGATCTACCAGTGGACCAAGAACCTCGTCCTCTTCGCGGGGCCGGTCTTCACGCTGAAGATCCTGGACCCGGCCTTCGCCCTCCCCTCGGTGCTCGGCTTCATCGCCTTCTCCCTCGCAACCTCCGGCGTCTACGTCCTGAACGACGTGCTGGACGTGGAGCGCGACCGCCTCCATCCGACGAAGCGCTCGCGGCCGGTCGCCTCGGGACGGCTCCCGATCGGCGCGGCCTGGGTGATGGCGGCGATCCTGCTGGCCGCGGGGC
>DASSLZ010000147.1:0-3995 GCA_035689165.1 Candidatus Eiseniibacteriota bacterium
CACCGAGCGGTAGTTCTCCACCCAGCGGTCGGGAGCGAGCACGGTGAGCTCGATTTCGGGACGCGCCGCGAGCGCCGCGAACTTCCGGCGGTACGGCACGACCCCCGCGGTGTGATCGATCGCGAGGACGCGGATCGGGCCCGCGGCGCCGGGCATCGCGCGGGCGCGGCTCACGCTTCCTTCAGCACCTCCAGCTCGAACAGGAGGTTCTCGGCCGGGAAGCACCAGGCGAACATCTGCTCCCAGCGCGCGGGGAAGGCGTTGGCGAGGGCGGCCGCTCCGATCAGCCGGTACGCCCGGGGAAAGAGGATCCGCCGCGAGACGTACCGGAACAGCGGCGTGGAGCGCGCGTGGAAGCCGGGCGTGTCGGTGAACCGGTCGAGGGCGAAGCAGCCGAGCGCATGCCGGTGCGTGGGGTCGTTGTAGGCGTACCAGCTCGAGTAGTGCGGGGTACGGACATGGACGCGGGCGCCCCTCCGGCAGACGCGGTGGATCTCGCTCAGGAAGGGCCCGATCTCCCGGATGTGCTCGAGCACGTCCTGGCAGTACACGACGCGGAAATGATCCGACGGAAGCGGAAGCGGGTAGCGGTCCAGATCGTGAAGCAGGTCGGGGGACACGGCGGGGTCGTGATCCACGCCGAACGCCCCGACGTGCTTCGCCGTCCCGCAGCCGAGGTCCAGAACGTCGGGGAGTGCCAGGGTGGTGCTCATGGGCGGCTCTCCGCCCCGGATCCCGCGGATTCGCGTCCCGCCGTCTCGCGCCCGGCCGCGGCCAGGATACCCAGGCCCGCCCAGAACGGCACCGCGACCTTCTCCAGGTCGAAGTAGGTCCGGAAGAGCCCGTGGAGGCAGAAGGTGCCGATGCCCGCCACGATCGAAAGGGCGAGGGTCCGCGTTGCGGGATCGGGCGCGCGGAAGAACGCGCGGAGGCCGGTGCGGAACGCCACGACCAGGAACCAGAGCGCGGCGACCAGTCCCAGAACGCCCATCTCCGCGATCAGGCGGAAGGGCTCGGAGTGGGCCCCCATCTTCCGGTAGACCTGGTCGGTGGCGAAGATCTTCCGGCGATACTGCCGGTACACGTCGGGGTAGGCCGCCACGCCCACGCCCAGGATGGGGTGATCCTTCGCCATGGCCACGGCCGCGACCCAGCGGTTCAGGCGCTCGAGGTTCGAGGGATCGGTCGCCTCGGTGATCGATTGCACGTGCCGCTCCAGCGATTCCTCCGACCGCGTCGCGGGCAGGACCAGCGCGAGCGCCACCGCCAGGACCGCGGCGGGCACCAGCGGCGCCAGGCTCCGGCGCCACCTTCCCCACAGGGCGAACGTGATCGGGAGGACCACGCCCAGCGACACCCACGCCGCGCGGGTGAGCGAGAAGACGATGCCGAGCGCGATCGCGACGGAGGCGGCCACGTACAGGCCGCGCCGGCTGCCCCGGCGCTCCAGCGCGTAGATCAGCGCCATCGGAAGGATCATCGCGAGGTAGGCCGCGTAGGCTCCGTGCTCGACGAAGAAGGGGCGCGCCGCGCCGTAGGCATTACGGAGCGAGACGCCGAGCGCGGCGACGCGCAGGGTGCCGAACAGCCCCCAGAGCGCCGCCGAGCCGACGATCCAGGGGACGAAGCGCTCCGCGCGCGAGGGACCGTCCCAGGCCACCATGCGAAAGACGTACCCGAAGAGGACGTAGATCGAGATCGCCAGGAGCGCTTTGATGCCCCACAGAGGCTGCGCCCCGAAGAGCGCGGAGAGCAGCGCCGCTCCGCCGAGCGCCGCCAGCGGCACGTTCAGGTCGGCCCGGGGCAGCCGGAAGGGCCGACCGGCCAGCACCAGCGAGCCCCACGCCGCCAGCGCGATCAGGATCATCGGCTCGGTCGGCACGTGCATGGCGATCCCACCCGGCAGAAGGGTTTCCACCGAGAAGGGGAACGCGATCCACACGAGGGCCCACGCGAGGTGCGGGTTCCGGCAGGCGATCAGCAGGTAGACGAAGGCGGCCCCGATCGCGACGGCGAGAAAGGGGTGCCCGGTCAGGAGCCCCAGGCCCAGCAGGAGGGCCTCGGCGATCAGAATCGTCAGCGGCACCCGGAGATCGGGCGTCAGCGGGCGGAGAGCTTGGGACCGAGGATCACCGGGCGATTATAACCTTGGCGGTCTCGGTGAGGGCGGAGCCTTCGGTCCGAAGGAAGTAGATCCCGGACGCGAGCGGGGCGCCGTCCGGCCGCCGCCCGTCCCAGGCCGCGATTCCCGCGGGGTCCGCTTCCGCCGTCCAGCGGCACACGCGCCGGCCCCGGACGTCGTAGGCCGCCAGCCGCACCCGCCGTGGGTTCACGCCGTCGGAGCGCAGCGCGATCCGGATCGGCACCGCGCCCACCGGCGAGACCATGCGCGCTCCGATCGTCCGCGTGCCCTCGATCGTCACCCGGGCGGCGCCTCGGATCCGCTCTCCGCTCACGAGCGACCCGGTGAGCTCGAGCTGCCGGACGCCGGGCGTCTGGGAGGCGAGGAGCAGATCCACCGGGAACAGGAGCTCGGCGGCGCCGCCCGGGGCGGAAGGCGGCGTGTAGCCGCTCGCCGCCACGCCCTGGAGCCGGACCGTCGCGGGATCCAGCGAATCGGGCGCGAAGTCCTCTCCCGTGACCAGGACGGCGACCTGTCCTCCGTGCGCGGCCCGGAGGACCGAGCCCGATCGGATCGCGACCCCGGCCGCAAGGGTCGGCGGCCAGTCGAACCGGAACGCGCGATAGGAGTAGATGCCCGCGGGGAGCGTCAGCTCGAACACCTCGGCTCCCTCGGCCGTGACTTCGGTCAGGGCCGGGCTCGCGGTCCCCCATCCGATCACCGTATGGCCATCGGGCAGTCTCTGGACCGAGCCCATGGCCGTGGCGTAAACGTCGGGCGCGTTCCGATACTCCCAGACCTTCGTCGCGGTCTTCGCCGCTTCGTCCAGCGTGTACTCCACCGCGCGGGAGCGGGCCGGCGTGTGGTAGTTGCCGTTGTCGAAGAGCAGCAGGTGCCCGTTCGACAGGCGCCGCGCCGAGTGCTGCTGCGAGAAGCGCTCGGGATCGTTCGTGAAGGTGAACTCGTTGTTCGTGCCGCCCAGCCTCCAGAGAATCGCTCCCGTCGAGCGGCTGATCTTCGTGATCTCGTCCAGATGGCGGCTGGAGATGAGGAGATTCCCGTCGGCGTCCCGCTCGATCGAGTTCCCATGCACGTAGTCCACGTTGGCGCCCGTGAGGGGGCGGCTCGCGCAGTCGGTGATCTGGAAGTGGTCCCACGACCGCCACTGGAAGACCACGTCCCTCGCGCGGTCCAGCTCCTGGACGATCAGCCCCAGCACGCGCGCCTGGGCGTTCCCTCCGGAAACGACGGCGCTCATGTCGATGGTCTGCGGGTCGTAGGCGAGGAGGAGCGCGTGGCCGTTCGGGAGGAGCTGTAGCTCGTGCACGTCCGTCGTGTAGCCGTTCCCGCACTGCAGGCTGTCCACCACCGCGAGCTTCGCGTTCAGGACGAGATGATGCCTCGAATCCGCGTCGAAGCAGGTGACCTTCCCGTTCGGCTGGACCTTGAAGTCGTAGCCCGCCCCGATCAGGTCGCGCGTCGCCAACGGCGCGCCGTCATTTCCAAGGATCATCAGGTGGGAGCGGTAGGTCGAGGCGTCGAACCGGATATCGCAGAGAAAGACCCGTCCTTCCGACGGGGATCCCGAGACGACGACTCCGGCCATGGGAAGGGAATCCGACCGCATGGCCGCGGCCCGCGCCGGGTCCCGCGGAACGAAGAGGTTGACCGCCGGGGCCTCATCCTCCAGCAGCGCCGCCGGAGCGGGCGAGGGCGCGGCGGGCGCGGGCGCCACGAAAAAGTCGAACGTCGCGCCGCCCAGGATTCCGCCGATGTCGGTGCGGATGCCCGGCGCGATGGAGCAGGAGACCTCTTCCCCCGCCACGAACGGCGCGTCGGGATGGAAGACGATCGTCTGTCCGTCGTCGGAGAG
>DASSLZ010000148.1:0-31303 GCA_035689165.1 Candidatus Eiseniibacteriota bacterium
TTGCAGCGGGCGCAGCGGCGGCAGGATCCCGCGCTCGAGAACTCGTTGCGGCTTCCCTCCACCTCGACCCTTTCGGTCCAGGCGGAGCGGTTCTTCCGGCTCTGGGGGCAGAACGTCACGTTCTACGTCCAGGGATCGAACCTCCTGGACGCGAAGAACATCTCCGACATCCAGCCGAGCCTCTGGCCGGACAATCAGGTCGATGCCAATTCCTATCAGATCTACTACACGGAAACGGGCCGTGCCGGCGGCGCCTTCTTGACGGCGGACCAGACAGGGGACGGGGTCGAGGACTGGTACCCCGTGAACGACCCGCGCGTGTACCAGCAGGGTCGCGTGATCCGCGTCGGATTGGGGGTCCAGTTCTGACATGAAGAAGGCGATGATGCGAACCACGGCAAGAGGATGGTCCGGGGCGCCCTCGGTCGCCGCGGCGGCTCGCAGGATCGGCGCGCTCGCGGCAGGCGTCGTCCTGTTCGGCGGAACGGTGGCGTGGCACACGCCGCCCGAGGGCACCGGAAGCACGGGCGGCAAGGGGGATCCTCAGCGCCTGTTCCGGCTGGACGGCAAGTTCGTCCACAACGTGGGACGGCTCCAGCTCCAGATCACCAACCTCGGCGAGACCGGAAACCAGAACAACCCCTCGCGCACCACGGTGCCCTCCGCGGAGTGGCCGGCGGGCTCGGGGAACGACTATCTCTACGCGGCCGGCCTCTGGGTCGGGGCGATCGACGCGAGCGGCATCCCGCACGTGACCACGGCGCTCTACCAGCGGGAGTTCTCGCCGCAGGTGGATTTCAGCTCGGGCCCCGCTCCGTGCGCCAACCTGCCGCTCGACCAGATCGCCGACGTGCGGGAATCCTACGAGGGGATCCCCGGCGGCAACCGGGTCATCTCCGCGAGCGTCGACCCCGATGACGACGGCGACGGCCTGGTGGACGAGGACTTCCCGAATGGGCTGGACGACGACGGGGATGGCCTCTGCGACGAGGATTACGCGGCCGTCGGACAGCAGATGTTCGCGACCGAGTACTTCGACGACATCCCCGCCATCCGGCAGTTCCTTCCGGAACACGTGCCGCTCGGCATCCGCGTGCGCCAGACCTCCTATGCCTGGGCGACACCCGGGCAGAACGACTTCGTGGGCATGGACTACCAGATCACGAACCGGAGCGGCCGCACGCTCCGGAACGTGATGGTGGCGATCTTCGCCGACCCGGACATCGGCAATCGAGGCATCCAGGGCTACTTCCAGGACGACCAGGTGGGTCTCTTCGACCGGCAGGTCACCTATGTCGGCTCCACCGGCCAGACCGTGAAGCGGCGGATCCAGATGGCCTACGCTTACGACAACCCGGACAATCCGAACAATCCTCAGGAGGCCAAGGGCGGGGACGCGCCGGGCTGGTTCGGCTGCATGTTCCTGAACCACACGGTGGATCCGTCGGGCCAGACCGCCCCGAACCACGTGGGTGTGACGTCATTCAAGTTCTTCTCGGGCTCCGGCTCCTTCATCCAGGGCGGCGACCCGGAGAACGACGCGCAGCGCTATCAGCTCATGACCGACCCGCAGCTGAACCCGGACGTGACGGGGCAGCAGCAGTCCAGCCGTCCGCTCGACTACCGCTTCATCATGGCCACCGGCCCGTTCCGGACGCTGCTCCCCGATTCCACCCTGACGATCTCGGTGGGGTGGGTGATGGGGCTTGGATTCGGGCTTCCGGATGGCGCGGCGCCTCCTCCGTCCATCCTGAACGCCTCGGATATGATTGGCGGGAGTCTCATCGCGAACGCGGTCTCGGCCCAGCAGGTGTTCGACGGGCTCTACACGGACCTTGACGGCCGGCTCTCGACCGGCACCTGCGGCAAGGAGACCTGTCTCAATTCGCCCCAGTCGATCCTCTTCCAGTATCCGCCGGGGAACGTCTGGCCGGACTCGTCCTGCATCATCCGGTTCCGGCCGGAGCCTTCGACCGATCCCCGGTTCGCGAACGTCGACTACTTCAATCCCACCAGCGACTGCGTTACCGGAGGCGGTCGCTTCTGGTGTATCGACAACGACCTCGACCCCAACATCGGCCATTGCGCGTCGGGAGACACGACGCAGCTCCGCATCAGCAGCCCGGCCTGCGTCTACATCGACCAGGATTGCGACGTGAACACCGGGCAGGGCGGAAGGGAGCACCTGGTCCATTGGGTGGCCGCATCGCCCTTGCCCGCGCCCTTCTTCTCCGGCGTGGACGGGCGCGACGAGCCGCGCGACTTCCTGGGCGCCTACGACACCAAGGCCGAGTCGACGCGCGTCTCCGCGTGGTTCTTCCCGGGGGACCGGAAGGTCACGCTCAAGTGGAACAACTACGGCGAGCTGGTCCGGGACGCCCAGCGAGGCAATCTCAAGGAGTTCATCGGGTACCGGATCTACAAGGCGTCCGGGTGGAATCGTCCGTTCGGGACGAACGCCCCGGGGAAGAACCTATGGTCGCTCCTCGGTGAATGGCGCCTCGATCCCACGGGAACGGCCGCGCATCCGCTTTCGGAGCTGATCGATCCGTCGGTCGGGTTTACCCGGATCGATTCGGTGCGCGTCTCCTGGGACCCGATCTTGAAACGGGTCACCACGACGACCCGCATCGAGGTGGACACCCTGTTCGCCGTGGGCCGCTACTCCTTCGTGGACACCCACGTCCTGAACGGATTCCCGTACTTCTACTCCATCGTTCCGGTCTCGGTCGTGCCCGGGAACGCGCAGGTGGCGGATATCACCCTGGTCGGGAATCCGAGCGCCACGAACGCGCAGGTGGTCTATCCGAGGAGTGACGCCCAGAACGACCAGAAGCACGTGTACGTCGTGCCCAATCCCTACAAGGCACAGACGGAATGGGATCTCGTGCCCCGCGAGGAGGATCCCTCCGGGACCAAGGTCACGTTCCACAATCTGCCGCGCACCAAGGGGACGATTCACATCTTCACCCTGGCGGGGGATCTGGTGCGCGACCTTCCGTTCGACGCGACGGCTCCGCCCGATCTGCAGTACGGCAAGAACCCGGTGACCGCGGGGCAGGGTGAGGTGTCGTGGAACCTGATCTCGCGCAACGGTCAGAAGATCGTGAGCGGAATCTATCTCTTCTCCGTGGACACCGACCTCGGCAGGGAGGTCGGGAAGTTCGTGATCATCCGATGAACGCCGCCGGAACGACCCATCCTACCGTGGGCGGACCGAGGAGGAACTTCGTGAGAAGCGCGCTCGTATTGGCCGTTCTACTGCTGCTCCCGCTCTCGGCGGAAGGGGCCCAGATCTTCGAGAAGGTCGGCACCCTGGGAGGCCAGTCGCTGAAGATCGGCGTGGGGGCTCGTGCGGCGGCCATGGGAGAGGCCTACGTCGCGCTCTCCGACGATGCCACGGCCGTCTACTGGAACCCCGCGGGGATCGCCCGCATGTCAGGGCAGTCGATCTCGCTGAACCACACGTCGTGGCCGGCCGACATCCTGTTCGACCAAGCCGCGTACGTCTTCAACATCAAGTGGATTCCCGGCATGCTCGGCGTGAACGTCCGGGCCCTCACCATGAGCCGGGACATCGTCCGGACGACCTATCTGCCGGAAGGCACCGGGGATACGTTCGACGCCGGGGAATGGGCGTACGGGCTCTCCTACGCGCGGGCTCTGACCGACAAGTTCTCGGCGGGGTTCAGCGTGAACTACGTCCAGACCGGCCTCGACGACGTGAAGGGCTCGTCCACCACGTTCGATTTCGGCACGCTCTACGACGTGGGCGTGCTGGGCGCGAAGATCGGCATGTCGATCCAGAACATCGGGAGCGACATGACCTTCATCGACGAGAAGGTCAAGATGCCGGTGTTCTTCCGCGTCGGCGGCTCGTTCGACGTGATGCAGCAGGGCGAGAACCGGCTGATCGCTGCCGCCGAGTTCACCCATCCGCCCGACAACTCGGAGAAGCTGAACCTGGGGGCCGAATACGGCTTCCATGACTATCTGTTCCTCCGGGGCGGGTACAAGCTCAACTACGACACGCAGGGACTGACCGCCGGATTCGGCGTCAAGTTCCCGTTGACCCTGGTGAAGTCCTCGGTCGCGCGCCTGGACTATGCCTACCAGGACATGAACTTCCTGGGGACGACGCACCGCGTTTCGTTGAACATCGGATTCTAGCCACGCGAAAGGAGTCCGCGCCGTGAGGCGCTCCCGAACCGGCCAGGCCATCGTCGCCGCCGCTGCACTTCTCGTCCTGGCCTCGGGCTCTCCCGCGGCGCCTCCTCCCCCCGGCTCAGTGGCCGAGGGGGAGGCGGCCGCGTCGGCGGGCGAGATCCATTTCCACGCCCGCGCCATTCCTTACCGCCACAGCCCCTCCGAAGGCCGCGCCGAATTCTCCATCCGCGTCCCGTACCGCGAGATCAAGTTCATCCCGAAGACCGACAGCTTGTTCGAGGGATTGCTTCGCGTGACGGTGGAGATGTGGGACGCGGCCGAGAAGCGGATCGGATACCGCCAGCAGGAAGCGCGGGTCCAGGTCACCGACCTCTCGGCCGCCGGCGACTCGCTGCTGGGCGAGGTCTACAAGCTGGGACTCACCGCCAAGCCGGGGCGCTACGCCTACCGGGTGACGGTCGAGGACATGAACATGGCGCGGATGGGGCTCGTCTACAAAATGAAGAATCAGAAGCGGCAGGGCAAGGTGGAGGGCCTGGTGGACCTGGGTCCCTGGCTCTTCCGCAATCCCTCGTTGAGCGGCATCGAGCCAGCATGGGAGATCTCCGCGGCGAAAGAGGGGGCCCCGTTCCGGAAGGGACCCTACGACGTCTACCCCCACCCCAGCGGCTACTACGGCCTCTACAAGGACGAGGTCTCGGGCTACTACGAGATCTACGACGACCCGCCGCCGCCCGAAGGGCGCAGCTATCGGGTCCGCTCGCTCCTCGTGAGCTCCAAGGGGGACACCATTCCGACCGGAGAGGACTCTCTTCGCGTGACGGAGGGGACCGCCTGGCCGCACGCGATCTCGATCGACGCGACGGGCCTGGCGGCGGGCCACTACCGCCTGGCGCTCGAAATCCGAAGGGAAGGGCAGCCCGTGTCGGCGGGCACCTCGTCCGAGTTCGACATCCTCTGGTCCCGCGATTCCTGGCGGCCCGATGCCGCCGAGTTCTACGACGTCGCGGCCGGCGTGCTGCTCTCCTCGGAGGATGCCGCGAAATTCCCGAGGCTCAGCATGGGCGAGAAGGAAGTGCGGATCGAGGAGGCCTGGCAGAGCGCCGACCCCTCGCCGGAGACGGCCGAGAACGAGGCCCGCATCGAGTTCCTGCGCCGCGTGGCGTACGCCAACCAGCACTACACCATCTTTACGCCCGGCATGTTCTCCGACCGGGGACGCGTCTACATCCGCTACGGCGAGCCCGACGAGATGAAGATCGAGCGGCTGCCGGTCGCGGGGAAGACGATCGGCCACGTGCTCGATTCCTCCATCCCGCAGGCCTCGCGCGAGACGATCACGCGGACCGACACCGGGATCGCCGACTCGCGGCCCTACGAGATCTGGACCTACAACTCGCACGGCCATGAGGCCTCCGCCCGCCACGGGTTGAACGAGGTCGCCTCCGGTCTCAAGTTCGTCTTCATCGACGACCAGGGATACGGCGAGTACACCCTCCGCTACTCCTCCACGACCGGAATCCACTGAGCGTCCGGGGGCATCTCCACCCCCAGGGCCGCGCTTGACTTGAGCGCCGGCGGCGCCTAGAATCCACCGGGCTCTAAGTCACACGTAACGAAGCAGTTACTCTGAGCTTTTCGAGGGAACGCGGGGGCGCCGGATGCGGATCGGAATGTTGACGGGCGGGGGCGACTGCCCTGGCCTGAACGCGGTGATCCGCGCGGTCGTCCAACGGGCCGTCAAGACCTACGACTGGGACGTGTGCGGCATCCGCCACGGGTGGCGCGGTCTCCTCGTGGACGAGATCGACGCGCTCGATCTCGCCAAGGTGTCGGGCATCCTGCCGCGCGGCGGCACCATCCTCGGTACCTCGCGCACGAACCCCTTCAAGGAAGCCGACGGACCCGCGCGGATCCGAGCGGCGCTCGCGACCCACGCGATCGACGCGCTGGTCGCGATCGGCGGCGAAGACACGCTCGGCACGGCCAACAAGCTCGCCCAGGACGGCCTCCCAATCGTCGGCGTTCCCAAGACGATCGACAACGACGTCAACGGCACGGACCTCACGTTCGGCTTCGACACCGCCCTCACCATCGCCACCGAGGCGATCGACCGCCTGCACACCACGGCGGAGTCGCACGACCGCGTCATGGTCGTCGAGGTGATGGGGCGCCACGCCGGGTGGATCGCGCTCGAGAGCGGAATCGCCGGAGGCGCCGACCTGATCCTGATCCCGGAATTTCCGGTCTCCTTCTCGGAGGTGACCGAGGTCGTGCGCCGCCGCCACGACCGGGGGAAGAGCTTCAGCATCATCGTCGTCGCCGAGGGAGCGCACCTCGCGGACGACGGCGGCCAGGCGCTCCATCTCGCGAGCGAGAAGATGGACGCCTTCGGCCACGTGCGTCTCGGCGGCATCGGCGCCACGCTGGCGGAGCGGCTCGAGGAGCAGACCGGCTTCGAGACCCGCTACACCATCCTGGGGCACATCCAGCGCGGCGGTTCTCCGACCGCCTTCGACCGGGTGCTCGGATCGCGCTTCGGCATCGCCGCCGTCGACCTGATCGCGAAGCAGGGATATGGGCGGATGGTCGCCCTCCGCGGCACGCAGATCGTGGACGTCCCGCTCGCCGAGGCGGTCGGGACGCTCAAAACCGTCGGGTCCGAGCTCTACGAGCTGGCCCGAGTCTTCTCCAGCTAAGGAGGCGCTGTGCGCGTCGCCATCAACGGCTTCGGTCGGATCGGGCGCCTAGTGCTCCGGGCCGCGCTGAAGCGGAAGGAAACGATCGACTTCGTGGCGGTGAACGACATCACGGACGCGAAGACCCTGGCGCATCTCCTCACGTACGACTCGATCCACGGTCCCTGGCCCGAGCGGTTTTCCGCGGCCGAGGGCGGCCTCCGCGTCGGCACGACGACGATCCGGGTCCTGTGCGAAGCGAAACCCGAGAACCTGCCGTGGAAGGACCTCGGCGTGGACGTGGTGCTGGAGTGCACGGGGCGCTTCACCGACCGCGACAAGGCCGCGGTGCATCTGGGCGCCGGCGCCAAGCGCGTGCTCGTCTCCGCCCCCTCCAAGGGCGCCGATGCGACCTTCGTCATGGGGGTGAACGACAAGACATACGATCCCGCGAAGCACCAGGTGGTCTCGATCGCCTCGTGCACGACCAACTGCCTGGCCCCCGTGCTGTCCGTGCTCGACGAGTCGTTCGGGATCGAGCGGGGCTTCATGACCACCATCCACGCCTACACGAACGACCAGAAGGTGCTGGACGCGCCGCACAAAGACCTTCGCCGCGCGCGCTCGGCGGCGCAGTCGATGATCCCGACCTCGACCGGCGCCGCCAAGGCGATCGGGCTCGTGATTCCCTCGCTGCAGGGGAAGCTGGACGGCATCGCGGTCCGGGTGCCGATCCCCTGCGGGTCGATCATCGACGTCGCGGCGGAGACGGCACGCCCGGTGTCGGCGGCGGCGGTGAACGACGCCATGCGCGCCGCCTCGACGGGGCGGCTCTCGGGGATCCTCCAGTACATGGAGGATCCGATCGTCTCGGCCGACATCGTGGGCAATCCGCATTCCGCGATCTTCGACGCCCCGCTCACCATGGCCCAGGGGGACCGGCTGGTGAAGGTCTTCGCCTGGTACGACAACGAATGGGGCTTCTCGAACCGCATGGTGGACGCGCTGCTCCTCTTGGGGAAGGCGTCCTGAGGAGAACGACATGACGTTCCGGCGGCTGAACCATCTGGAGGCGGAGGGGCGGACGATCTTCGTGCGCGTCGACTTCAACTGCCCCCTGAAGCCCGAAGGAGGCGTGGCCGACGACACCCGCATCGTGGCCTCGCTGCCGACGCTGCGGTACCTGCTCGACAAGGGCGCGCGCCTCGTCGTGGCGTCGCACCTGGGGCGCCCCAAGGGAAAGCGCGATGCGAAGCAGAGCCTGATGCCCGTGCGGGAAGTGCTCGAGAAGTATCTCCGAGGGCCCGTGCGCTTCGCCCCCTCGATCATCGGACCCGAGGCGGAAGCCGAGGCGCGCGCGCTCGAGCCGGGACAGGCCCTCCTGTTGGAAAACCTGCGTTTCGACCCGCGCGAGGAGGCGAACGATCCCGAGTTCAGCCGCGCCCTGGCCGCGCTCGCCGGGGCCTACGTGAACGACGCGTTCGGCTCGGCGCACCGCGCGCACGCCTCGACCGTCGGGATCACCGCGTACCTGGCCGATCGCGCGGCCGGATTCCTGATGGAGAAGGAGCTCTCGGCGCTGGGACGGCTCTTGGAAGGGGCCGCGCGGCCGTACGTCGCGATCCTCGGCGGCGCCAAGATCTCGGGCAAGATCGACGTGCTCCAGAACCTCCTGCCGCGCGTGGACCGGGTCTTCGTCGGAGGCGGGATGATGTTCACCTTCCTGCGCGCGAAGGGACTGGAGACCGGGCGATCGCTCGTCGAAGAGGATCGGGTCCCGCTCGCGGCCGAGCTGCTCCGGTCGGCGGAGGGCTCGAAGCTGCTCCTGCCCGAGGACTGCCGCGCCGCGGCCGACGTGAAGGGGGAAGACCCGGGACGCATCGTTCCCGTGACGGCGATTCCGTCCGACCGGATGGGCGTGGACATCGGCCCCGCGTCGCTTGGAGCGGTCGGTTCGGCGCTCGCCGAGGCGAAGACGGTGTTCTGGAACGGCCCCATGGGGATCTTCGAAGTGCCGACCTATGCCGAAGGGACGATCGGCGTGGCGCGCGAGATGGCCCGCGCCACCAAGCGCGGCGCCTTCACCGTCGTGGGCGGCGGCGACTCGCTCGCCGCGGTGAACGCGGCTGAGGTGGAGCACCAGATCAGCCATCTTTCGACGGGCGGCGGCGCGTCGCTCGAGTTCCTGGAAGGGAAGGAGCTTCCCGGCGTCGCCGCGCTGGAGGACGCGCCGCGGCCGGCACGATGAAGCGCATCCTGGCCGGAAACTGGAAGATGAACCTCCTCCTGGCCGAGGCGCGCGCCCTCTACGAGGAGGTCGCCGCGGGATGCCGGGAGCGCTCGGGAATCGCCTGCGTCCTCTTTCCGCCCGCGACCGCGCTCGCCGCGCTGGCGGCGGCGCGGACGGAGGAAGGTCCCGCGCTCGGGGTGCAGAACTGCCACTTCGAGTCGAAGGGCGCGTTCACCGGCGAGGTCTCGGCGGAGCAGGCCAGGGACGCGGGCGCGCGGTACGCGCTGGTTGGGCACTCGGAGCGGCGCCGGCTCTTCTGCGAGAGCGATCAGCTCGTGCGCCAGAAGCTGATCGCCGCGTGGCGCACGGGGCTCCATCCCGTGCTCTGCATCGGCGAGACCCTGGCCGAGCGCGAGCGGCGCGAGACGCGCGACGTGCTCGCGCGTCAGCTCCGGCGCGCGCTCGAAGGCTCTCCCGGGAAAGCGCCGCTCTGGGTCGCGTACGAGCCGGTGTGGGCGATCGGAACGGGGGTGGTCGCGTCGGTGGAGGAGGTCGTCGAGGCCCACGCCTGGGTGCGCGAGGAGCTCGCGGCCGCGGGACGGGGCGCCGCCGGCGATCCGGTCCCCATTCTCTACGGCGGGAGCGTGGACCCCAAGAATGCCGGGCCGCTGGCCGCGGCGCCGGGGGTGGACGGCTTCCTCGTGGGCGGGGCCTCGCTGCAGGCCGCCTCCTTCCTCGAGATCGGCCGCCTGCTGGAGCAGACCGTCCCCGCGCATTGACCCTCGCGGGGGCGCGTGGTACCCTCCTTTACTCGTTTCGGCACGGCAAACGATCTCGAAAGGAAGCTCGCGCATGTCCGGTGTCATCCTGGGTCTGGTCGTCACCATTCACGTTCTCGCCTGCATCGCGCTCATGATCACGATCCTCCTCCAGTCGGGGAAGGGCGGCGGTCTGGCCGGCGCGTTCGGGGGCGGCTCCAGCCAGACCCTCTTCGGCGGACGCGGCGCGGCGGGCTTCCTGAGCCGCGCGACCACCGTGCTCGCGATCCTCTTCTTCGTGACGTCGCTGACCCTCGGCCTCTCGTCGTCGAAGGCCACGTCGCGGCGCAGCCTGGTTCAGGAAGAGGCGCGGCGCCGCGCGGCGGGCGCGCCTCCCGTCGGTTCGGGCGCGACCGCGCCTTCGCCGGGGGCGTCCAGTCCCCTGGGCGGCGGCACCGTGACGCCCGCTCCTCAGGGTGGCGGCATGGCGCCCGCTCCTCCGAGCGGCACGGCTCCGGCTCCACGCGGCACGACGGCTCCCTCGCCGAGCGGTACGACGGCTCCTCCTTCCGGTCCCGCGACGAGCGGCGGCGCGACGACGCCACCGGCCTCGGGCAGCGGACAGTCGCCCGCGACCGGCGGACAATGATCCAGCAGACGCCCGGGTGGTGGAATCTGGTAGACACGTACGTTTGAGGGGCGTATGGGTAACCCCCGTGCGAGTTCAAATCTCGCCCCGGGCACACATCGGGTCCCCTTCCCGCGAGGGAGGGGGACCCGTTTTCATGCGCGAGCGCGTCGTGGCGCGAGTGGACAGGCTCGCGCGGGCCCTTGCGGCGTCTCTAGGGGACCGGGTTCTCCGGAGTGGACATTGCCTGAGCGCCTGCGCGCGAAGCCGCCGGCTCGGGAAGGATCCCGACCAGGCGCATGCAGAAGCGCTCTTCCGCGCGGATCTCGTTCCGTCCGCCGCAGTGCTGGCAGCGGATGTAGGCCCGGCGCGGATCTTCCTTCAGGTGGAAGATCTGATTCGGGCCGAACAGCCTGCTGCACCTCAGGCACTCGACCGCGGGGCTGGAGACGATCTCGGACATCTCGGGCATTCGGACTCCTCCATCGGGAGAGGGAAGGGGGCGCGGCGCGTCCGCGCGGCGCATCGTTCGACGCGTACTATAGCCCCGGCGTTCCGGAGCGGCAAGCGGGCGGGGGAGCGCGTCGCGTGACCGGCCGCGCTCCCGAAACCGGCTACGACGCGGCTCGCGCCGCCGCCTATTGGGGCGGGGCGCGGCACGAGACGGGAGACGAGCTGGCCGCGGTGCTCAGCCTGGGCGAGCCGCCGCACGTGAACGCGGCGTACGACGCCTGGGAGACGGGGCTCCTGATGGACGTGATCGGCAGCGCCGACCGCGGCCTCGACCTCGGCGCGGGCGTGGGAAGGGTATCGATCCGGCTTTCGTCGCGGGTGGCCCGCCTCGCCTGCGGGGACCTGGCGCCGGGAATGCTCGAGCGGCTGCGGCGGAACGCGGCGCGCGCCGGTGCTATGGGCCTCGACCCGGTGCGGCTCCGCTCCGACCGGCTCCCGTTTCGCGAGGGCTCCTTTCCGGTCGCGGTCTGCCTCGGGCTCCTGGAACATTTGCCCCCCGAGGCGCGCCGCGCCACGCTGGCCGAGCTGGCCCGAGTCGTGCGTCCTGGAGGACTCCTCGTGCTCGTCCTGAACAACGAACGAAGCGCGTTGCTCCGGGATCCCTCGGACAACCCCCACCGCGTCGGCGCGCAGCGCGAGAACGGCTACTACTGCGCCGTGGTGCCGGAGGCGGCACTCCTGGACGAGGCAAAGCCCCATTTCCGTGACGAGGCGCTCGGCTCCAATCTCTTCTACGCGCTGCAGCGCCACGCCTCGCGCGCCCTGGACGAACGCCGGCGGAGGGACGCGCGCCTCGCCCCCTTCTTCGAGCGCGCCGCGGCGTGGGACCGCGCGCTCCGGCCGCGCGGGCCGATGGCGGACGCCGCGGCCGACCACCACCTTCACCTCCTGGTGCGCCGGTGAGCCGGCCGCCGATCCTGGTCACCGGGGGCGCCGGCTACATCGGCTCCGTGCTCGTGCGCCGTCTCCTCGAGGACGGGGCCCGCGTGCGCGTCCTCGACCGATTCCTCTTCGGCGGCCAGGGTTTGGATGGGATCGCCTCGGACGGATCGCTCACGGTGCTCCACCGGGATCTTCGCGATCCGCGGGCGCACGCCGAGGCGCTCGAGGGCGTGGAGACGGTGATCCACCTCGCGGCGATCGTCGGGGACAAGGCGTGCGCGCAGGACGAGGAGCGGGCCGTGCAGACCAACTGGACCGCGACGGTGGCCTTCGCGCGATCCGCCGCGGCACGCGGCATCCGCCGCTTCGTCTTCGCGTCCACCTGCAGCGTCTACGGCGAGGGGCGCGAGGAGACCCTCACCGAGGAGTCTCCCGTGAAGCCGCTCTCCCTCTACGCGGAAACGCGCTGGCATGCCGAGCAGGGGCTCTTGGAGCTGGCCTCCGAGGGAACGCTCCAGCCGGTGCTGCTGCGCTTCGGGACCGTCTACGGGCTGTCGCCGCGGATGCGCTTCGACCTGGTGGTGAACCTGCTCGCGCGCGACGCCGTGCTGAAGGGCGCCGTCACCATCTTCGGCGGCGATCAGTGGCGCCCCTTCGTGCACGTCTCGGACATCGCGCGCGCGCTCCGGCTGGCCGCGTTCGAGCCCCTTCCGGAAGACTCGCCGATCGTGAACGTGGGGGACAACCTCGAGAACTACCAGCTCAAGGACCTCAAGGAGGCGATCGAGGAGAACGTTCCCGGCGCCAGCGTCACGATCCAGCCCGCCGCCAAGGACCCCCGCACCTACCGCGTCTCGTTCGACAAGATCGAGCGGCTCTGGGGGTTCCGCGCCGAGCGCCGCGTCGGGGAGGGGATCGCCGAGATCGCCGCGGCGGTTCGGGGCGGCCGGATCCCCCAGCCCTACGACGCCCGCTACGTGAACGCCTGATGGTTCCGTGGTATACGCCTCGGGATTTCCCTTGCGCGGCCGGGGGCCGCCCCGGTAGCGTCGGATCGTTACCTCGTCCGACTTCCGGGAGACAAACCCATGCCCCGTTTGGAATTCGACCCGACCCAGCTCCGCGAGCGCGCGCTTTTCGTGCGCCGCGACATCATCACCCTGCTCGCGCGCTCCCAGTCCGGCCATAGCGGCGGACCGCTCTCTTCCGCAGACTTCGGGAGCGTGCTCTTCTTCCGGGAGATGAATCTGGATCCTGCCCGGCTCGACGACCCCGGCCGCGATCTCTGGCACTTCTCGATCGGTCACATCACCCCCTGCATCTACGCGCTGATGGGGGAGCGCGGCTACTTCCCGCTTCGCGATCTCCTCCAGTTCCGCCGGTTCGAGGGACACCTCCAGGGGCATCCGAGCAAGCACGACACGCCCGGCGTCGAGGTATCGTCCGGCTCGCTCGGCCAGGGTCTCTCGGTCTGCTGCGGGATGGCGCTCGGCTCGCGGATGGACAAGAACCCGCGGCGCGTCTACTGCGTGATGGGCGACGGAGAGCAGCAGGAGGGTCAGATCTGGGAGGCGGCGATGTTCGCCGCGCACTACAAGCTGGACAACCTCTGCGGCGTGATCGACTACAACCGGAAGCAGATCGACGGCGACGTGCAGGACGTGATGGGGATCGCGCCGCTGGCGGACAAATGGCGCGCGTTCAACTGGAACGTGATCATCTGCGACGGCCACGACATCCCCTCCATCATCGACGCGTTCGACGGCGCGCGCGCGACGAAGGGAAAACCCTCGGTGATCCTCGCCAAGACGGTGATGGGGAAGGGCGTTTCCTACATGGAAGACGACTACCGCTGGCACGGCGTGCCGCCCAGCGTGGAGCAGGCGGAGAAAGCGCTCGCGGAGCTGGGAACGACCCTGGAGGCCTGGACGAAGCGTCTGGAGTCCCACGGCGCGCCGCAGGTGGCGCCGTCCGCGGCTCCCGCGACGCCGGTACCGGCCGCCGTGGCGGGAGGTGCCCGATGAGCAGCGGAACCGCTCCGGCCGCCCCGCGTCACGCCGAACCCGCGACCTTGGCCAAGCCCCAGATGAAGCGCACCCGCGAGGGGTTCGGGCACGGGCTGGTGGACCTGGGAGAGAAGGATCCGCGCATCGTCGTGCTGGTCGGCGACCTGACCGGCTCGACGAACGTGAACTTCTTCGCCGAGAAGTTCCCCGACCGCTTCATTCAGGTCGGCATCGCCGAGCAGAACATGATGTGCGTAGCCGCCGGCCTCGCCGCGGTCGGGAAGATTCCCTTCCTCGCGACCTACGGCGCCTTCGCCTCCTGCCGGAGCGCGGATCAGATCCGCGTGACCGTGGCCTACACGAATCTCCCGGTGAAGATCGGAGGCGCGCACGGCGGCATCAGCGTGGGTCCCGACGGGGCCACCCATCAGGCGATGGAGGAGATCGCGATCATCCGCTCGATTCCCAACATGCGGATGATCGTCCCCGCCGACTACGACGAGACGCGCAAGGCGACGGTGGCCGCGGGGAGCGACCTGCATCCGTACTACATCCGCTTCGGGCGCGAGCCGGTCCCGGTCGTGACCGACGCCGGGTCTCCCTTCGTGATCGGGCGCGCGAACCAGCTCCGCGAGGGGAAGGACCTGGCGATCATCGCGTGCGGCGTGATGGTCTACGAGGCGCTCGTGGCCGCCGAAGCGCTCGCGGCGCGCGGCATCGAGTGCCGCGTGCTGAACATGCATACCCTGAAGCCGCTGGACAAGGAAGCCATCGAGCGCGCCGCGCGCGATTGCGGCGCCATCGTCACCGCCGAAGAACACCAGGTCCACGGCGGGCTGGGGGGCGCCGTCGCCGAAGCCGTGGTGGCCGCCCATCCCGTTCCGATGGAGCTGGTGGCGGTGCACGACCGCTTCGGCCGGTCGGGAAAGCAGGACGAACTGATGGCCGCGTTCGGGATCAAGGCCCCGGACGTGATCCGGGCCGCGGAGCGCGTGCTCGCTCGCAAGCGCGGCCGGTAATGCCGCGGCGCCACGCCGCGCCACGTTCATGAGAGTCCCGCTCCGGGCCGCGGCCACGGCGACGGCGCTCATCGCTGCCCTGGCCTCGGTCGCGCCGTTCACGCACGCCCAGACGCCGCGTGAAGCGCCGCCGCCCACGTCCCTATCCTCAACCGATACCCTTGCCGTTCCCGTCCGCGTCGTCCTGGGACAGGGTCCCGCCTTCGCCGTGGCCGCGTTCGATTCCGCGACCGGTTCCTGGGGCGCGGCGTGCGCCGCCTCGGAGATCGCGGTGGGCGCGCGCGCCCTGGAGGCTTCGGCCGAGACAGGTGCCTTGCTCTCGCTGGGGACCGGCGGCGGGGACCTGGGCGCCGCGGCCACCGCGCTCGCGCGAGGGATGGATCCGGACACCGCCCTGGGCCTGCTCGTGCCTTCCGGCACCGATCCGGCCGGCCGCCTGGGCATCGTCGTGGCGCGCGGCGGGCGTGTCGCGGCCCGCTCGGGAGCGCACCTGCCGGGGTTTTCGGGCACGGTCCTTCGCCCGCGCTTCGCCTGCGCCGGCTACGGCCTCCGGGGTGCGGCCTCCCTCGAGGCGATGGACGAGGCGTTCGCGCAGCGAGGGGGCGATCTGGGCGCGCGGCTCCTCGCCGCGCTCGAAGCGGGCGAGCGCGCGGACGGCGACCCCTTCGCGGCCAGGGGAAAGGAAGCCTCGGCGGCGCTCCTCGTCGTGCGCGCCGTGACGGAGTCCGGGTCCGGCACCGGCACCGACCGAGTCACCGATCTGCGCGTGGACCTGGACAAGGATCCGATCGGGGCCCTGGGCCGGATCTACGCGCGCCATGCCGAGACGTTCCTTCCCGCGGCACACGTCCGCTACGGCGACGCCGCCAGGCGGCGCGGCGACGATGCGGCGGCCGCGCGCGAGTACGCCGCCGCGGAAGCCGGGTTCCGCGCCGCGGTCGCCCGCGGGCCCAAGGACGCCGACGCCCTGAACGAGCTGGCGTGGTTCCTCGCGACGCGCGGCGGCGATCCCGTCGAGGCGCTGCGGTACGCGGAAGCCGCGGTGGGGACGCGCAGCGACGATCCGAACCTCCTCGACACGCTGGCCGAGGCGGCCTACCGCGCGGGCAATCTCGAGCGGGCGATCGAAGCGGCGGAGCGCGCGGTGCGGCTGTCGCGGGGGAACGAGCGCTACGCGGAGCGGCTCCGCGCGTTCCGCGCCGCGCGAGCGGCGCTGACTCCACCTAGCCGGTAAACGAGCCGGGTGCGGGCTGGGGCGTCCGGAGAAACGGGGCCAGCGCGCGGACTCCGATCGGCTCGGTGGCGTGGAAGGGCTCGCCGTAGGTCACGCCGATCATCCCGCCGTAGTGGCGCGCGCGCGATTCCACGAAGTCGAGGAAACCCTCCCGATTGAGCGGCGTGGGCCGCGCGTCCGCCGAGGCGCGGCTCACCTGGCTTCCATGCGCGAGGATCGCCGCGCGCTTCGCCTCCCAGTGGGCCGTGACGTCCACGACGAACGAAGGCGCGAAGCCGACGCGCGAGGCGAAGTGGTAGCGCACGCGGGGACGGAAGGGAGCGGCGTCGCCGCCGCCCTCGAAGCGCCGCAGCCCGGCCAGGTAGGAGGCGCGGTCGATCAGCTCCGATGCGGCCACGTGATCGGGGTGGCGGTCCTTGGGGAAGTGCACGACCACCACGTCGGGGCGGAGCGCGCGAAGCCAGCGCACCGCGCGGCGCACCTGCTCGGGATCGTGGGCGTGGAGGCCGCCGTCGGGCAGCCCCGCGTTCCACCGGCCGCACGCGTGCAGAAGGCGGGCGGCCTCCGCCGCTTCGGCCGCTCGAATCTCCGGGGTGCCGTTGGTCGCGCTCTCCCCGCGCGTCAGGTCCAGGATTCCGGCGCGCAGCCCCTCGGCGGCCGCGGCCGCGATCGTCCCGCCGCAGGAGATCTCCACGTCGTCGGGATGCGCGCCGATGGCGAGCAGGTCGAGCGGAGGTCCGTCGTGCGAGGAGGGAAGATCGAGGTCGCGCGCGGGCGCCACGGGATCAGGACCGGTGGAAGGCTTCGAACGGCTCGATGCTCACCGGACGGCCGTCCGGTCCGGAGAAGCGGTGGCTGGTCCGGAGGATGCGCACCGTCCCGGTGGCCGCGCGCATCACCATCGAGTGGGTCTCGGCGCCGTCCCCGCTGAAGCGGACGCCGTCGAGCATGTCCCCGTCGGTGACGCCGGTCGTGGCGAAGATGATCGAGTCGCCCCGCGCGAGATCGGTCTCGCTGTAGATCCGGTCGTGGTCCGTGATTCCCATCCGCTTCGCGCGCTGCTTCTCCTCGTCGCTCCGGAACTTGAGGCGCCCCTGCATCGCGCCCCCCATGCAGCGGAGCGCCGCGGCCGCGAGCACGCCCTCGGGCGCGCCGCCGATCCCCACCAGCACGTCCACGCCCGTCGACTCGACCGCGGTGGCCATGGCGGCCGAGACGTCACCGTCGGGGATCAGGTGGATGCGCGCGCCGACCTTCCGGATCCGCTGGATCAGCTCCTCGTGGCGCGGCCGGTCGAGCACGACGACGGTGAGGTCCTCCAGGTCGTAGCCCTTGGCGGCGGCGATCGACTCGAGGTTTTCCTCGACGGAGCGGGAGAGATCGATCGCGTTCGCGGCCTTGGCGCCGACCGCGATCTTCTCCATGTAGGTGTCCGGGGCGTGGAGGAAGTGGCCCTTCTGGGCGAGGGCGATGACCGCGAGGGCGTTGTCGCGGCCGAAGGCCACCGAGTTCGTGCACTCGAGCGGGTCGAGCGCGATGTCCACCTCGGGGCCGTACCCCGAGCCCACGCGCTCCCCGATGTAGAGCATGGGTGCCTCGTCGCGCTCTCCTTCGCCGATCACCACCGTGCCGCGGATGTCCACGTTGTCGAACGCGCGCCGCATCGCGGTCACGGCGGCCTGGTCGGCCCCGTGCGCGTCGCCGCGCCCCATGAAGCGCGCGCAGGCGAGCGCGGCCGCTTCGGTGACGCGGACGAGGTCGAGGCCGACGTGGCGGTCCACTAGCGGGCCTCCGGGCCGGTCAGGGAGGTGGCGTCGATCTCCTCCCAGTCGTTCCGCGCGTCGATCCAGCGGAAGAGGCGGATGCGGCTGGTGGACTCCGTCTTGGAATAGACGTACTCGACGTGGGTGCCTCCGCCGGCGCGATTCGAGTAGTGCATCTTCTTGTCGACGACGAGCGGCTTCGTGGTGCGGACCAGCTTCATCCGGCCCTGGGGGCTCTCCCACGTGACGGATTCGGAGACGGCGTGCGTCTCCTCGTCCTCGGACTCGTCGAATTCGAGGTTCCCGAAGTGCTTGTCCAGGCGGCGGAGCACCTCTTCCCAGCGCTGGTCGTTCATGGATCGGCCCTCGATTGACTTGCGGACTGAGCCGCCTATAGTACCACAGCCCATGGCCCCGACAGAAGATGCCCCGCTCGCTTCCGGATTCCAGGGACGCTCCGCCCTCGTCGTCGGGGGCTCCCGCGGCCTCGGCCGTGCCGTGGCGATCGCGCTCGCGCGCGAGGGATGCCGCGTGCTGGCGGTGGGGCGCTCGGCGGCGCCGCTCGCCGCGCTGCGCGAGACGGCCGCGGCGCGGGGGCTCCGCCTGCGCACGGCGCGCGGCGACGTGACGCGGCCCGGCACGGCGCGGCGGCTGGTGCGCCAGGCGGGCGCGCTTTCCGAGGGCGGGGGTCGCGGCCGGCTGGGGCACGCCGCCCCCGACATCGTCGTGCACGCCGCGGGCGACTACTGGGAAGGGCCGCTTCGGGCCCTCACGCCCGAGCGGTGGGAGGCGCTGGTCCACTCCAACGTGACCGGCGCGGTCGCGCTTCTCCACGCCGCGCTTCCACCCATGCGCCGGCGGCGCTTCGGGCGCGTCCTCCTCTTCGGCGTCGCCGGAGGGGACATGCCGCGGGCGGCGTCGCGCGCGCACGGCTACCGCGCCGCCAAGATCGCCCTCCTCACGATCGCGCGGAGCGCGGCCCAGGAGGAGGCGGAGCACGGCATCACCATCAACGTGATCCTCCCGGGGGTGATCCGGACTCCCGGCACGCCGGCGCGGTGGGCCGCGGCCGCCGCCGCGGCGAAGATCCCGGCCCGACGCCTGGGGACGCCGGGGGAGGTGGCGCGCGCCGCGCTCTTCCTGCTGGCGGAGGAATCGGGGTACATCACGGGCGCCGCGCTCCCGGTCTCCGGCGGATACCTGCTCTGACCCTCCGCGGAGGGGCATCCGTAACTCCCTGGAGCCCCGGCCGTTGCTGACGATCGCGCAAGGTGTTAGAATCAACGTGGCTCCATGCTCCCGAATGGCTGTTTCCGTGTCCCCGAGGGTGACCTCTTGCGCCCGTCCACGCCCAAGACCTGGGTCCTGAAAAGCCCCGCGGCCCCCGAGCTCGCGGAACGGCTGAAGGCCGAATTGGGCGTGTCCGATACGTTCGCCCGGCTGCTCGCCAACCGCGGGTTCACCTCCTCCGAGCAGGTCGAGTCGTTCCTCGTTCCCTCGACCGACAAGCTGCTCGACGCGTTCACCATGCGCGACATGGACCGCGCGGTGGACCGGGTGCTGCAGGCCGTGGCCGCGCGCGAGTCGATCCTCGTGTACGGCGACTACGACGTGGACGGCATCACGTCGACGTCGCTCCTGACGGCCGCGCTGGCGAAGATGGGCGCCAAGGTCTCCTACTTCATCCCCGACCGGATCCGGGACGGTTACGGCTTCTCGGAGCGGGGCGTGGACGTGGCGCGCAAGCGCCGCATCCGCCTCGTGATCACCGCCGACTGCGGCATCACCGCCACGAACGAGGTGCGCCTCGCGCAGAAGGAGGGCATCGACGTCATCGTGACCGACCATCACGAGCCGCTCGGCGAGCTGCCGCAGGCTTCCGCCGTGCTGAACCCCAAGCGCAAGGACTGCCCGTACCCGTTCAAGGAGCTCGCGGGGGTCGGCGTGGTCTTCAAGCTGGTGCAGGGGCTGGCCGCGCGGCGCCCCGACGTGCTCCCGCCCGATTTCGTCTTCCACCATCTCGACCTGGTCGCGCTCGGCACGATCGCCGACGTCGTTCCGCTGGTGGGGGAGAACCGCGTCTTCGCCAAGATCGGCCTGGAGCGCCTCTGCCATTCCGACAAGCCCGGGATCGCCGCGCTCAAGGAGGTGGCGGGACTCCGCACGCGCCGCGTCGAGAGCGGCCACGTGGCCTACATCCTGGCGCCGCGCATCAACGCCGCCGGAAGGCTCGGGAACGCGGAGAGCGGCGTGCGCCTGCTCCTCTCGAACGATCCGCGCGAAGCGGCGATCATCGCGGAGAGCCTCGAGGAGGACAACGCGAACCGGAAGAAGATCGACGAGTCCACGCTGGAGGACGCGCTCGGCCAGCTGCAGAAGCACGGCAGCGAGCTTCCTCCCGCCATCGTCCTGTGGTCCGACCGGTGGCATCCCGGCGTGCTCGGGATCGTCGCGTCGCGGCTCATCGAGCGGTTCCACCGACCGACGATCCTCATCGCCTCCGACGGGGACGAAGGGAAGGGCTCGGGGCGGAGCATCCCCGGATTCGACGTCTGCCTGGCGCTTCAGGAGTGCCGCGCACACCTCCTCGGCTTCGGCGGCCACTCCTACGCCGCCGGCCTCACGATCCGGACCGAGTGCCTCGAGGCGTTCCGCGACCACCTCTGCGACGTGGTGCGCACCAAGGTCCAGCCCGACGATTTCATCCCCAAGCTCTCGATCGACGGCCCGATCGATCTGGAGCACCTGAACGAAGATCTGGTCCAGGCGCTGGACCGGCTCGCGCCGTTCGGGATCGGCAACGCCGAGCCGCTCTTCGTGGCCGACGACGTGAAGCTTTCCCTGCCTCCCGCCGTCGTGAGCCGGAACCACCTCAAGCTCACCATCCGCCAGAACGGCCGCGACCTCGACTGCATCGGGTTCGGCATGGGACACATGGCGAGCGTGATCGCCCAGAACGGTGGCAAGCTCTCCGTGGCGTTCGTCCCCACGATCAACGTCTGGCAGAACCGCTCGCGCCTCCAGCTCAAGCTGCGCGACATCCAGGTCCGCTGACCGTGGTCCCGGCCCCCCCGGACGCCTTGGGGCCGCTCCTCGAGGCGCTGCACAAGACCGGCAAACCCTTCCATCTCGAGAAGGTCCGCGAGGCCTACGAATTTGCCGCGCGCGCGCACGCCAACCAGAAGCGCCGCTCGGGCGAGCCGTTCGTCACCCACTCGGTCGCGGTGGCCGCGATCCTCGTGGATCTCCTGGGGACCGGACTCGACGACACGCTGCTCGAAGCGGCACTGCTCCACGACGTGGTGGAGGACACGGAGATCGACCTCCCGGCCATCCAGCGCGCGTTCGGTCCCGAGGTCGCCGCCCTGGTGGACGGCGTGACCAAGATCAGCGGGCTCCACTTCGACCGCCCCGAGACGGAGCAGGCGGAGAACTTCCGGAAGATGCTCCTGTCCATGGCGCGCGACCTGCGCGTCATCCTGATCAAGCTGGCGGACCGCCTCCACAACATGCGCACCCTGAACGCGCTGAATCCCGAGCGGGCGCGCGCCATCGCGCGCGAGACGCGCGAGATCTACGCGCCGCTCGCCCACCGGCTGGGCATCGCGCGGATCAAGTGGGAGCTGGACGACCTCTGCCTGAAGCACCTCGATTTCGAGGCGTTCCAGGAGCTCCGCCAGAAGGTGGCGCTGAAGCGCGAGGAGCGCGAGCGGCAGATCCAGGAGGTGATGGGGCCGGTGAAGGACCGCCTCGTGGCGGCCGGCATCAAGGCGGACGTCATGGGGCGCCCGAAGCACCTGGAGTCGATCTACCGGAAGATGCGCACGCAGGAGCGCGCCTTCGAGGAGATCTTCGACCTCCTGGGCATCCGGGTGATCACGCGCGACAAGGCCGAGTGCTACCGGGTCCTCGGCGTGGTGCACGACCTCTTCACGCCGGTGCACGAGCGCTTCAAGGACTACATCGCCACGCCCAAGAGCAACATGTACCAGTCGCTCCATACGACGGTGGTCGCGCCCGGCGGCCTCATGGTGGAGTTCCAGATCCGCACCGCCGAGATGCACCAGATCGCCGAGCTCGGCGTCGCGGCGCACTACCGGTACAAGGAGGGCGGACGGCAGGACGCGGAGCTCGAGGCGAAGCTGGCGCCGCTCCTGCGCGGGGCGGACTTCCAGAGCGCGACGACGGGCGACCCCGACGAGTTCATGGAATACCTCAAGACGAGCCTCTACCAGGATGAGGTCTTCGTCTTCACGCCGCGGGGCGACCTGCGGCGGCTGCCGCGCGGCGCCACACCGCTCGACTTCGCCTACCTCGTGCACACGCAGGTGGGAAACCACTGCGTCGGCGCCAAGGTGAACGGCCGGATCGTGCCGCTCCGCACCGAGCTCCGGAGCGGGGACACGGTGCAGATCATCACCTCGCCGGGCGCCAAGCCGAACCGCGACTGGCTGAAGCTGGTGCGCACGCACGCCGCGCGCTCCAAGATCCGCCACTGGCTCAAGGTGGCCGAGCACTCCGACAGCGTCGCGCTCGGAAAGGAGATCATCGAGCGCGAGCTCAGGCGGCGGCGCCTGACCCCTCCCGCCGGCGTCTCCCTGGAGAGCCTCGCGCAGTCAATGGGCCATCCCGACGTGAACGGGCTCTACGCCGCCCTGGGTCAGGGCAATCTCTCGGTGCAGCAGGTGATCGGCAAATGGATCCCCGACGGCGGCGGCCCGGTGCAGCGCCTCAAGGAGGCCTCGCTCGAGACGATCCGTGCGATCACGGGGCGGCCGGGGCACGGCGTGCGCATCCAGGGCGTGGACAACCTGATGGTCGCCTACGCCAAGTGCTGCCAGCCGGTGCCGGGCGATCCAGTGGTCGGCATTGTGACGCGCGGGCGCGGGGTGACCGTGCACCGCACCGACTGCCCGAACACGTTCGACGACCGCGTGCCCGCGGAGCGGCGGATGGTGGTGGACTGGAGCGCCAAGCCCGAGGACTCCTTCACCGTGAAGCTCTCCATCTTCGGCCAGGACCGGAAGAGCCTCCTGGCCGACATCGCCAAGGCGATCTCGACCACCAACACGAACATCCGGACCGCCGGGATCAAGGCGAACGACCGGAACGCCCGCGGCGCGTTCGTGGTCGAGGTGCGCGACCTGGCGCATCTGCGCGAGGTGATGCGCGCGATCGAGAACGTGGACGGCGTGGACGCCGTCGAGCGCGAGCAGGTCTTCGGCAAGCCGGGCCACGGGGAAGCCGGCCTCGCTTCGTGAGGGCGCTCCTCCAGCGCGTCAGCCGGGCCGCGGTCCGCGTGGAGGACGAAGAGATCGCGCGGATCGGGCCGGGGCTCCTGATCCTCCTGGGGGTCGGCGCGTCCGATCCGGACGCCGCGGCGCCCCGTCTCGCCGAGCGCTGCGCCCTGCTCCGCATCTTCGAGGACGAGGCGGGCCGGATGAATCGCTCCGTGATCGACGTGGCGGGAGAGGCGCTGGTCGTATCACAATTCACGCTGGTCGCCGACGTGTCGCGGGGCCGCCGGCCGGGGTTCGACCCGGCCGCGCCGCCGGCGGCGGCCGAGGCGGCGTACGAGCGCTTCTGCGCCGCGCTGGAGGGGGCCGGAGTTCCGGTCCGCCGCGGACGCTTCGGGGCCCCGATGCAGGTCGAGCTCGTGAACGAGGGCCCGGCCACCTTTCTCCTCGAGACGCCGTCGTGATTCCGGAGGAGGTCCGGCGCGCATGCGCCCCAATCTGCTGAATCCACTGGGCCCCAAGCTCCGGCTCGCGTCGCGCTCGCCGCGCCGCGCCGAGCTGCTCACGCTGGTGGGGGCCCACTTCGAGATCGCTCCCGTCGAGCTGGACGAGAGCGCGCTCCCGGGGGAGCGCCCCGACGCTCACGTGCTGCGCCTGGCGGAGGCGAAAGCGCGCGCCTCGCGCGCGGCGCGCGACGCGGCCGGCGCTGGACAGGATGCGGGAGCCGGCCCGGCGGGGGACGGCCCCGAGGGAACGGTCTACGTCGGCGCCGACACGGTCGTCGTGATCGACCGCGTCATCCTGGGCAAGCCGGCTGATCGCGCGGACGCCGCGCGCATGCTGGGCCTCCTGTCGGGGCGCGTGCACGAGGTCTGGACCGGCCTCTTCATCCTCGATCCAGCCGAGGAGCGGGGGCTGGGCGAGGCGGTGCGGAGCATCGTCAAGTTCTCGCCCATCGGCGCCGCGATGATCGATCGGTACGTCGCCACCGGCGAGCCGCTCGACAAGGCGGGCGCCTACGCCGTTCAGGGGGGAGGCGCTCTCTTCGTGGAGGCGATCGAGGGATCCTATTCGAACGTGGTCGGGCTCCCGCTCAGCCACCTGAAGCATCTGCTCGGGCTGCTGCGCGAAGCGCCGGTCCGGGAGCCCTGAGCGGACCGCATGGATCCTCTCCGGATCGAGAAGGGCGCGCTCGAAGTCCTCGACCAGACGCTGTTGCCGGAACGGGAATCGTGGATCGCGGTCGACGGTGCCGCGGCCATGGCCGAGGCGATCGCGCGGCTCGCCGTCCGCGGCGCGCCGGCGATCGGCATCGCCGCCGCGCTCGCGCTCGCGGCCGAGGCGCGGCGCCGCGCGGCCGCCTCCTCCGACGCGGCGCCGCTGTTGGCGGCGCTCCGCGCGTCGGGCGCGCTGCTTCGCGCGACGCGCCCCACCGCGGTCAATCTCGCGTGGGCGGTGGACCGGACGCTCGCGGCGTGCGCGTCGGCCGCGGCCGAGGGGGCCGGCGCGGGCGCGATCGCCGAGCGCGCGCAGCGGGAAGCCGAGGCGATCTGGGAGGAGGACCGCGCCGCTTCGCGCGCCATGGCCGCGCATGGCGCGACGCTCCTCGGATCGAGGCGGCGGTTCCTCACGCACTGCAACACCGGAGGGCTGGCGACGGGAGGCGGCGGCACCGCGCTCGGCGTGATCCTCGAGATGCATCGCCGCCACCCCAGCGCGGTCGAGGTGTGGCACACGGAGACCCGTCCGCTCCTCCAGGGCGCCCGCCTCACCGCCTGGGAGCTCGTGCGCGCCGGGGTCGTGCCGCGCCTGATCGCCGACGGCGCGGCGGCGCACGTGATCGCCCGGGAGGGGATCGAGGCGGTTCTCGTGGGCGCCGACCGGATCGCCAGAAACGGGGACGCGGCGAACAAGATCGGCACGTATGGGCTGGCCCTGGCGGCCCATGCGTCGGGCATCCCCTTCGTCGTGGTGGCCCCGACCTCCACGATGGATCCCTCGCTCGAGGACGGCGCCTCGATCCCGATCGAGGAGCGGGATTCCTCGGAACTGACGCTGTTGCGGGGGATTCCGACTGCGGCGGCGGGGGTCCTGGGGCGGAATCCGGCCTTCGACGTCACCCCCGCCCGGTTCATCTCCTGGGTGGTGACGGAACGGGGCGCCGCCCGCCCCGGCGAGACCCCGGCCGGGATGGTTGACAGAGTGGTGTAAGCGCCCGTATCCTCTAGCGTTTGCTCGTTCCAACAATCGTCAGTGGAGGTCGAATCGATGGGCACGTACTCGGTACGCGCCTCGGAGATCCAGCAGGACTGGTACGTCGTGGATGCCGAGGGGCAGATCCTGGGCCGTCTGGCGAGTGAGATCGCGAGCGTGCTCAAGGGAAAACGGAAACCGACCTATTCCACGCATCTCGACGTGGGCGACAACGTGATCGTCGTCAACGCCGAGAAGGTGCTGGTGACGGGACGGAAGCGCGACAACAAGATCTACTTCCGCCACTCGCTCTATCCGGGCGGCGACACGCGGACCCGGTTCCGCGACCTCCAGGCGCAGAAGCCGGATGAGATCATCCGCCTCGCGGTGAAGGGGATGATGCCGAAGAACCGGCTCGGACGCGCGATGATGAAGAAGCTCAAGGTCTACGCCGGATCGGAACATCCGCACGCGGCCCAGATGCCGCGTCCGTTCCCGATGCCCGGCGCGACGACGGGAGGTGCTTGATGGCCAATCCAGTCATGGCGACCGGACGGCGGAAGACGTCGGTGGCGCGCGTGCGGCTGGTCCCGGGCAACGGGAAGCGTACGGTGAACGGCGTGGAATTCGACCGCTACTTCTGCCGCATGGTGCTCACCCGGATGGCCACGGAGCCGCTCCTCGCGACGAACCTGGCCGACAAGTACGACGTCATCGCGCTCGTTCGCGGCGGCGGTCCGGCCGGCCAGGCGGGCGCGGTGTCGCTCGGCGTGGCGCGCGCGCTCCAGGTGATCGACCCGGCGCTCCGCGGGCTCCTCGGCAAGGAGGGGTTCCTCACGCGCGACGCGCGCATGAAGGAGCGGAAGAAGTACGGGCAGGCGGGGGCGCGGAAGCGCTTCCAGTTCTCCAAGCGGTAAACGAGCTGTCCCGCGGCTCCCGTCCGGGAGCCGCCACTACACACGCCCCGGGCCTCGGGCGGTCTCCCTCGCGCGAGGGGGCCCGTAGGATCGAAGGGGCGGAGGCATAAGACCGGAGGTTTGGACGTGGCTGACATTGGAATGAAGGAGCTGCTCGAAGCGGGTGTCCACTTCGGGCACCAGACCCGCCGCTGGAATCCCAAGATGAAGAAGTTCATCTTCATCGAGCGGAACGGCATCTACATCATCGATCTCCAGAAGACGCTGAAGGCGATCCAGGACGCCCGCGCGCTCCTCGAGGGCGTGGCGCGGCGGAGCGGCACCGTGCTGTTCGTCGGGACGAAGCGCCAGGCGAAGGACGCGGTGCGCGAAGAGGCCGAGCGGTCGGGCATGCCGTACGTGAACGAGCGCTGGCTGGGCGGGATGCTCACCAACTTCAAGACGATCAAGTCGAACATCCGCCGCTTCAAGGAAATCGAGAAAATGGACGCCGAGGGCGTCCTGGAGAAGCTGTCCAAGAAGGAGCAGGCCCAGATCAACAAGGAGCGGGTGCGCCTCGTGAAGATCTTCACGGGGATCAAGGAGATGGGGCAGCTGCCGGCCGCCGTCTTCGTGATCGACACCAAGAAGGAGCGGATCGCCGTGGCCGAGGCGAACCGGCTGGGCATCCCCGTGATCGGCGTCGTGGATACCAACTGCGATCCCGACGTGATCGACTTCCCGCTGCCGGGGAACGACGACGCGATCCGGGCGATCCGGCTCTTCAGCCGTTTCGTCTCCGACACGCTGATGTCCACGCGCCAGGAGATGCAGGAGGGCGCGGACCGCGAAGCGATGGCGGCCCAGGCCGGAGCGGCGCCCGAGACGCCCGCGGTCGCGAGCGCCTAGCGCCCGCCGCGGCGAAGCCATCCCCCGCATTCGAATCCCGAACGAAGGAAGGAGTGTTCCATGACGATCACCGCCTCGCACGTGAAGGACCTGCGCGAGCGGACCGGCGCGGGCATGATGGAGTGCAAGAAAGCCCTGGCCGAAGCGAACGGCGACATCGAGAAGGCGATCGAGGTGCTGCGCAAGTCGGGCATGGCCCGCGCGTCGGCCAAGGCCGGCCGCGAGGCGCGCCAGGGCACCGTCCACGCCTACATCCATCCCGGCGACCAGCTCGGGGTGTTGATCGAAGTGAACTGTGAGACCGACTTCGTGGCGCGCACCGACGACTTCAAGCACCTCGTGCGCAGCCTCGCGATGCAGGTGGCGGCCACGAATGCCCAGGCGGTGGACCGCGCCGCGCTCGATCCCGCGTTCATCGCGGGGGAGCGCGCGATTCTCATGGAGCAGGCCAAGGCCACCGGCAAGCCCGAAGCCGTGATCCAGAAGATCGTGGACGGGAAGATCGAGAAGATGTACGAGGAGGTCGTGCTCCTCGAACAGCCGACCATCCGGGATCCCGACAGGAAGGTGAAGGAGCTGCTGGACCAGGCGATCGCGAAGCTCGGCGAGAACATCGTCGTGCGGCGCTTCGCCAAGTTCAAGATCGGGGAAGCCTGAGCCCGGACATGGCCCCCTCGTCTGAGGTACCGGCGCCCCATCGAGTCCTGCTCAAGCTGAGCGGGGAGATCCTCGCCGGGGAGGCGCGCTTCGGCATCGACGCCGAGGCCTTGGGAAGGGTGGCGGACGAGATCGTCGAGGGCGCCCGCGCCGGAACCCAGGTCGGCATCGTGATCGGCGGCGGCAACATGATCCGCGGCACGGCCACCGGCGGCGCCCTGGACCGCACGACGGCCGACAGCATGGGGATGCTCGGCACCGTCATCAACGCGCTGGCGCTCCAGGACGCGCTGGAGGAGCGCGACCTCTCGACGCGGGTTCTCTCCGCGATCGAGATGCGCTCCCTGGCCGAGCCCTACATCCGCCGCCGTGCCGTGCGCCACCTCGAGAAAGGGCGCGTCGTCATCCTCGCCGCCGGCACGGGGCACCCCTACTTCACCACCGACACCGCCGCCGTCCTCCGCGCGGTCGAGATCCGCGCGGACGTGCTGCTCAAGGCCACCAAGGTGGACGGCGTCTTCACCGATGATCCGATGCGGAACCCCGACGCGGTCCGCTTCGACACGCTCAGCTACCTGGAAGCCATCGATCGCCGCCTGAACGTGATGGACATGACGGCGTTCACGATGGGCATGGACAACCAGCTCCCGATCCTCGTCTTCAACGTGACCGTTCCGGGCAATCTCTCCCGGGCGCTGCGCGGGGAGATCGTGGGGACACGGGTCGCCGTGGAGGTCTAGGGATGGGGCCTGAAATCCTGAAGCAGACCGAAGAGCGGATGAAGAAGGCGGTGGAGACGATCCGGCACGAGGTCGCCACCGTTCGAACGAACCGCGCGACGACCGCGCTGCTCGACGGCATCAAGGTCGAGTACTACGGCAACCCGACGCCGCTGCAGCAGGTCGCGAGCGTGAGCGTCCCGGAGCCCCGCATGCTCCTGATCCAGCCGTGGGAGCGCGCGATCCTCCCGGAGATCGTGAAAGCGATCCAGAAGTCGGACCTGGGCTTGAACCCGGCCGACGACGGCTCGGTGGTGCGCCTGACGCTGCCGACCCTGACCGAGGAGCGGCGCAAGGACCTGGTGAAGCACCTGGGCAAGCTGATCGAGGACGGGCGCGTGCGCGTCCGCACGGTGCGGCGCGAGGTCAACGACGAGCTGAAGAAGCTGGAGCGGGAGCACAAGATCTCCGAGGACGACGCCAAGAAGACGCACGACGCGGTCCAGAAGATCCACGACCGCTACATCGTCATGCTGGACGACCTGTTTCACAAGAAGCAGGCCGAGGTCATGGAGGTCTGAGCGACCCGGCGCAAGAGGATCGCATGCGCGCCCCATCCAAAGCCCCCACCCTGGAGCAGGTGCTCCGCCGACCCGTCCCCGAGCACATCGCGATCATCATGGATGGCAACGGACGGTGGGCCAAGCGTCGCGGCCTCCCGCGGCTGATGGGACACCGCGCCGGGCGCCGCTCCGTGCGCGAGGCGGTCGAGGGATGCGTCGAGCTGGGCGTGCGCGTCCTCACCCTCTACACCTTCTCCCTCGAGAACTGGGAGCGCCGCGCGGGCGAGGTGCGCGGGCTCTGGCGGATCCTGGAACAGGTGCTCCGCGAAGAGCGGAACGAGCTCAAGAAGAACAACGTCCGGCTCCGCACGATCGGCCGGGTGGATCTCCTCCCCGAGCGGAGCCGCGCGATCCTGGCCGAGACGATGCAGTTCCTCGAGAGCTCGACCGGACTGACGCTGGTGCTGGCCATCTCCTACGGCGGCCGGGCCGAGATCGTGGACGCGGCCCGGCGCATCGTGGCCGCCGACCGGAAGCAGCGGATCCCCCTGACGAAGATCGACGAGAGCTACTTCCAGTCGCAGCTGGACACCGACGGTCTCCCCGATCCCGACCTCCTCATCCGCACCAGCGGGGAGCTCCGGGTCTCGAACTTCCTCCTCTGGCAGCTCGCCTACGCCGAGTTCTGGGTGACCGACACGCTCTGGCCCGACTTCCGGCGCAAGCACCTGTACGAGGCGGTCCATGACTTTCAAAACCGAAGCCGGCGCTTCGGCCGCGCGGATTGATCCCGCGGCCCGAGACGGCGTGACGCGGGACGCCGAGGGGGCCGCCGCGCGGCCCCGCGGCGATGCCGCGCTGCCGCTCCGGATCGCGAGCGCGGTCGTCTTCCTGCCGCTGTTCGTGCTCGCGGCGCGCGTGGGCGGGCTGGTCTGGCTGGCGTTCACGCTGATCGTGGTCGGCCTGGGGCTCCGCGAGTTCTATCGCATGATGGACTCGAAGGGGCTGGCACCCCACTGGAAGTCGGGGACCTTCGCCGGGCTGCTCCTTCCCATCGGCACCTACTTGCGCCTGCAGACCGGGCGGACGGCGGAGTGGAACCTGGGCGCGCTCTTCACGGTGCTCGCCGGGGCGATCCTGCTCGCGGAGCTCCGGAGAGGCGCGGGGAAGCAGGCCGTGGGGAGCATCGCGGCCACGCTCCTCGGCGTCATCTACCTGGGCTGGTTCGGAAGCCACATCGAGCTCCTCCGCGAGCTGCCGCGCGCCTGGCACCTGCCGTACGCGCTCGGCGCCTCCTTCGCGATCCTCCCCTTCTTCCTGGTTTGGATCTGCGACACGGCGGCCTACGCCGTCGGGCTGGCGTTCGGGCGGACGCGGCTCATGCCCGACGTGAGCCCGCAGAAGTCGGTGGAGGGCGCGGTAGCAGGGCTCCTGGCCGCGGTGGGCGCCGCGTTCGCGGCGCGCGCCTGGTTCGCGCCCTACCTCACGGCCCTCGACGCGGCCGTGCTCGGGACCCTGGTCGGCGTGCTGGGGCAGCTGGGCGATCTGGTCGAGTCGCTGTTGAAGCGCGACGCCGACGCCAAGGACACCTCGCGGATCATTCCGGGACACGGCGGCGTCCTCGACCGCTTCGACAGCGTTCTCTTCGCCGCGCCGGTCACCGCCTACTACCTCCTCTTCCGGGTGCTCGACCGATGATCCGGATCGCCCTGCTCGGCGCCACCGGCTCGATCGGCGCCGCCGCGCAGGCGCTCGCGCGCGCCCACCCCGACCGGATGCGCCTGGTGTCCCTGTCGGCGCGCGCGAACGTCGAATCAGTGCTCCGCGCCGCCGAGGAATTCGGTGTGAGCCGGGTGGCCCTGTCCGATCCCGAGGCCGCCCGCGCGCTTCGCGCGCGCTTCCGCGGCGAGGTTCTGGAAGGGGACTTGGCCGCGACGCGCCTGGCCGAGGACCCCGACGCCGACGTCGTCGTGAACGCGCTCGTGGGGAGCGCGGGACTCTCGCCGACGGTCGCGGCTCTCCACGCCGGCAAGCGCGTCGCGCTCGCGAACAAGGAGTCGGTCGTCCTCGCGGGCGAGCTCTTGGCCAAGGTCGCGGCGCAGGGAGGCGGCACGATCGTGCCGGTGGACTCGGAGCACGGCGGGATCCACCAGGCGCTCGAAGGGTGCGCGCTCGACACCATCCGCCGCGTGACGCTGACCGCCTCCGGCGGCCCCTTCCTGCGCCGCGATCCCGCCACCCTGGCCGACGT
>DASSLZ010000149.1:0-8299 GCA_035689165.1 Candidatus Eiseniibacteriota bacterium
CGGAGCGCATCGGAATGTGGATCCAGCGCATGCCGGAATTCACCACCCAGGAGCTCTCGGCACTGTCGGTCAGGAAGCTCACGACGGTGCGATATCCGTGATCGCGGA
Source organism: Candidatus Eiseniibacteriota bacterium (assembly GCA_035689165.1). Classification (GTDB taxonomy): domain Bacteria; phylum Eisenbacteria; class RBG-16-71-46; order SZUA-252; family SZUA-252; genus DASQJL01. The sequence continues at coordinate 109 of DASSLZ010000149.1, forward strand.
GGTAGTGCAGGCCTCCCTGATTGGGCTCCCCGCCGCGTGCCAGACCGGGCCGGATCAAGGCGAAGCGGGCAATCCCCACGTCCTCGGAAACACGTTCCGCGAACGGCTTTCCGCCGCCTGGAGCGCTCTGGGCCTGGCGCGCCTCCGCGCTCCCCGACCCAAGCAGGATCACGGCGGCGGCGATGAAGGCGGCAGTGTATCGGAAGCGAATCATGGTCATTCTACCCCGGTTCCGGGACGGTTTCTCCTGGCCCTTAGATGATCGGCAGCATCCGGCGGATGCATCAGCTCCAATACCTGCCCGCACGAGCCGATGGACAGGATCCATACGTGACCTCATGATGAGGAGACGAAACGTTCGTCTCCCCTCTTTCGGAGCCACGATGACCCCCGCCGGCCGGCGAGCCTGGTTCAACGGACGCATCCGCCTCGGGATGCTCTTCCTGGTCCTCGCTTCGCTCTGGCGCTGGCTGGTCCACCCCGGACCCCAACTTTCTTCGAACGTCGTGGACGCGGCCGCCGGCATCCTCTACGGGATTTCCATCGGCTGCATGCTCACGGGACTGCGGCTGAACGCGCTCCGGGGCGTGGGCCGGGGGACCGATCCCGACGCGAGCGCGCGATAGGAATCGTCGCGCATAGCCCGGGAGCACCGAGGCGATCGTCTCGGTGACGGCGCTCTTCACGCTGTTCGCCCTCGCGGGCTTCGCCGCGAACTCCATCCTCTGCCGCGTCGCGCTCGGCCCGCGCGCGATCGACCCGGCCTCGTTCACCGCCGTGCGTCTGGCTTCGGGAGCGGCCGCTCTGGCGCTGCTCGCGGCAGCCCGGCGTACCCGGCACCAGTCCTCGCACGCGGGCTCCTGGACATCGGCGTTCCTCCTCTTCCTGTACGCGATGCCCTTTTCCTTCGCCTACGTCTCGCTCGGCGTCGCGACCGGCGCGCTCATCCTCTTTCTCTCGGTACAGGCGACGATGCTGGCGGGGGCGCTGATCGAGGGAGAACGGATCCACTGGCTGGAAGGGCTCGGCATCCTTTCAGCGCTGGCGGGCCTGGTCTACCTGGTCGCGCCCGGGCTCTCGGCCCCCGATCCGAAAGGAGCCGCGCTCATGGCCGCGGCCGGCGCCGCCTGGGGGATCTACACCCTGCGCGGCCGTCGCTCGCAGGACGCGATCGGAGACACGGCCGCCAACTTCGTCCGCTCGGTGCCTCTCGCGATCGCCGCGGGGGGACTCCTCTGGGCGCTGGGGCGCGCCGCGGGCCGCGCGGCGACACCGCATGTCTCGACCGCGGGCCTCCTTCTTGCGACCGGCTCCGGCGTGCTCGCTTCGGGCGCGGGCTACGCCGCCTGGTTCGCGGCGCTTCGGGGCCTGCGCGCGCTTCAGGCCGCGGCGCTCCAGCTGACGGTGCCCGTGATCGCCGCCGCGGGCGGGATCCTCTTTCTCTCGGAGCGGATCTCGATACGCCTCGTGGTTTCGGCGGCGCTCATCCTCGGGGGGGTCGGAATGGCATTGGGTGGGCGCGCGGCACGAACTCGCGTAGTCTCCCGTAGTCCGCGGTCAACAAAACCACTTATGGGCTAGCCCCGGGCGCCGCTTCTCCGGTAGCGTTTTCATGGGCATTCAACGAAGGGAGTAGTCATCCGCAAACTACGCATCGCTGTACTCGATATCGTCGCCCGGGCACCGACCCGGGCCCTCTACGCGCGCATCATGCACGCCAACCTGGCCAGCATCATGCCCCAGGTCATCGCGGTCTGGTGCGAGGAGGAGGGCCATCAGGTCCACCTCACCTGCTACACCGGCTTCGAGGACCTCGACACCCTGATCCCGCCCGACATCGACCTGGTCTTCATCAGCGCCTTCTCGCAGGCGGCGCAGTTCGCCTATGCGTTGAGCAACCAGCTTCGCGCGCGCGGCGCGGTGACCGCCCTGGGCGGGCCCCATGCGCGCTGCTATCCCGAAGACGCCCGGAAGTACTTCGACTACGTCTTCGGCTTCACCGACAAGGAGACGGTCCGTTCGGCGCTCACCGACTGCGCGCCGCACCGGCCGCTCGGCCTTCTGCTCGACGCGAAGAAGCACCCGGCGACGCTTCCGGGCGTCGAAGAGCGGTGGAAGTTCATCGAGCCGACGCTCCGGAAGGCGCCGACCTTCAAGATCGTTCCGATGATCGGCAGCCTGGGCTGCCCCTACACCTGCCCCTTCTGCATCGATTCCACGGTGGAGTATCAGCCGCTCGGCTTCGAGCAGATCAAGCAGGACCTGCGCTTCCTCCGGACCAAGATGAAGCATCCGCGCGTGGGGTGGCACGATCCCAACTTCGGCGTGCGCTTCAACGACTACATCAACACGATCGAGGACGCGGTCCCTCCGGGCAGCATCGACTTCCTCGCGGAGAGCAGCCTCTCGCTCCTCTCGGAGCCGCACCTGGTCCGCATGAAGCACAACAGCTTCAAGGCGATCCTGCCGGGCATCGAATCGTGGTATTCGCTGGGGAACAAGGCGGGCACCGGCAGCAAGATCAGCGGCATGGACAAGGTGAAGCAGGTGTCGGCCCACGTGAATACGGTGCTGCGCTACATCCCCTACGTGCAGACCAATTTCGTCCTCGGCCTCGACATGGACGAGGGGGACGAGCCGTTCGAGCTGACGAAGCGGTTCATCGACATGACGCCGGGCGCGTTTCCGGGCTACTCCCTGCTCACCGCGTTCGGCAAGGCGGCCCCGCTCAATCTGGAATTGCAGCGCGCCGGGCGCGTTTCCGGTTTCCCCTTCCACTTCCTGAACAACAACCACGCGATGAACGTCCAGCCGAAGAACTACCGGTGGCAGGAGTTCTATGACCGCGTGATCGACCTCACCAAGTACAGCTTCTCCTGGCGCTCGATCGGCAGGCGCTTCCGGGGCACGAAGGAGCCGATTCCCAAGTGGATGAACGTCGTGCGCGCCATCTCCACGGAGGGATTCGGCCGGATCCGCTATCATTCGCGGGTGCGCGAGCTCCTGGATGCCGACCCCTCGTTCCTCCCCTATTTCACGGGGCAGAGCGACGAGCTGCCGCAGTTCTACGTCGAGCGCATCAAGCGGGACCTCGGGCCGCTCTGGCCGCATCTTCCGGAGGGCTCGCTGTTCCACGACCCCAACGCCTACCTCAAGACGCACACCGCGGCCATTCCCATGACCGTGGGCTGATGCGCTTCGAGACGAGAGCGGTTCACGCGGGAGGGTCGCCCGACCGGGAAACGGGGGCGGCCACCCCGCCGATCCATCTCTCCACGACGTTCGAGCACGGGCCCGCCGGCGAGGCACGCGGCGGCCACATCTATATCCGCGAGTCGAATCCGACGCAGAGCCGCCTGGAAGAGGCGCTCGCGGCCATCGAGGGCGGGGAAGGGGCGCTGGTCTTCGCTTCCGGCGTCGCGGCGGGGGCGGCCTATCTCCAGGCGCTCGAGCCGGGCTCGCACGTCCTCTTCCACCGCGACATCTATTACGCGTTCCGCACCATGGCGCAGGAGTACCTGCCGCGGTGGGGGCTGGAATCGTCGTTCGCGGACCTGACCGATCTCGCCGCCGCAAGAGCCGGGATCCGGCCCAATACGCGCCTCCTCTGGGCCGAGACGCCCACCAATCCCCTGATGCAGGTGCTCGACCTGCGCGCGCTGGCCGCGGAGGCGTCGCGGGCCGGGGCGCGCCTGCTCGTGGACGGCACCTTCGCCACGCCGGCGCTCCAGCGGCCGCTCGAGCTGGGCGCGGACGTCGTGCTCCACTCGACGACGAAATACCTGGGCGGACACAGCGACGTCCTGGGGGGGGCGCTCGTCGTTCGCGCCCGCGACGACCGGTTCGCCCGCGTTCAGCACAACCGCCACATCCTGGGCCCGATCGCCTCGCCCTTCGCCTCCTGGATGGTGCTGCGCGGCCTGCGCACGCTCGCCTGCCGGGTGGAGCGGCAATCGGCGAACGCGCTCGCGATCGCGCGCGCGCTGGAGGGCCACCCGCGACTGGTCGCGGTGCACTATCCGGGCCTGCTCTCCAACCCCGGGCACGAGGTGGCGAAGCGTCAGATGAGCGCGTTCGGCGCGATGATGGCGCTGCGCGTGGCGGGAGGGCGCGACGGGGCCGTCGGGGTGGCGCGGCGCGTGCGCCTGTTCACGAACGCGACCAGCCTGGGCGGCGTCGAGAGCCTCCTCGAGCACCGCGTTTCGGTGGAGAGCCCGGACACGACGACCCCCGACGACCTCCTCCGGCTCTCGATCGGTCTCGAGCACCCGGACGACCTGATCGAGGATCTGCGCCAGGCGCTGGATGGCGGCTGAGCCCGAAGCCGCTCCGGCTCCGGGTCTCCGCCAGGTTCTGTTTCCCAAGCGCGGCTTCTCCGCGACGGAGTGCCTCGCGCTGGCGAATGTCACGGTGGCGGCCGTCCTCTTCGCTGTTCTGGGATCCGACTACAGCCCCGCGTTGAGCGCCTGGGCATTTGGACGCTGGGCCGACGTGCACACGCACGCGGCCTACGGCTGGTTCCTTCCGACCCTCTTCCTGCATGCGGGCGTGGGACACCTCACCAGCAACCTGATCGCCCTCCTGATCGCGGCGGGCGCGGTGGAATTCCTCGCGGGAGCGCGATGGGCGGTCGCGGCCTACTTCCTGACGGGGATGGGCGCGGCGTGGATCTCGTTCGCGGGGCACCCCGGACCGCCGCTGGGCATCGGGGCCTCGGGCGCGGTCATGGGGCTGGTGGGCTGCACCGTCAGCTTCATCATCCGCAGACGGCGTGACTTCAACTATGCGCAGCGGTGGAAGGTCTGGCGCGTCTACGTTCCACTCTTCCTGCTCGTCTTCCTTCCCACTCTGGTCCACGCCAACGTGCACGCGCACGTGGGCGGATTCGTGTGCGGTCTCTTGCTCGGCTTCTTCCTGCCGCCGCATCCCCGCGTCGCCGCCCTCGCGGCGTTCGACTCCTTGAGCGACGACGAGGAGCCGCTCCCGCCGGAATAGAAGGAAGGGCGGAGCGGCTGGAGCGCCGCACCGCCCTTCGGGACAGCGGGGGATGAAACCCCGATCAGTTCTCCTCGGCCTCTTCCGGCGGCGTCATCGCCACCGGGCAGGTGCAGCGCGGCGAGGTGCTGGAGGACCCGGTGCAGCCCGGCTTGGGACCCTGTTCCACTTCGATGACTTCCAGATCCAGGTTCTCGTTCATGGTGGACCTCCTGCGTGGCACGGATGAGAGAAGCGGGCTTCGGCGCCCGCGGACCCGCGGTGCTCGCGCACCGCGAACGGACGTTCGCCCCCCGCGAACCGCGATACTACGCACATCGCGCGGCGACGATCTAGCCCGATTCGATCGTCGGTTCGCCCTCCGCGGCGGACCGCCCCGAAACACGCACCCGCGTCAGCAGGGCCCACCCGGCCGCGCCTCCGGCCAGGCAGAGAATGCCCGCCCCGTAGAGGACCGCACGGATCCCCACGCGGTCCGCCAGAACGCCCGCCCACGCCATCGACCCCATCATGACCGCGAGAAGCAGCGTGTCCACGGTGGCTTCCACCCGCCCCAGCATGGCGTTCGGCGTGCGTCGCTGGAGCAGCGCGTTGGTGGCCGATTGCATCGGCGTGGCGCACAGGCCCAGCAGGAGCATCGACCCGAGCACGGCGGCCAGGCCCGGCGAGGCCCCGAGGAAAACCGTGGCGAGACCGATTCCCGCCAGACCCCCGCCCACGAGGGCCGCGTTCGAGCGGGCCATTCCCGATCGCGCCACCCAGGCGCCTCCGATCAGGAGCCCGCCGACCTGGGCGCCCTTGGCCAGCGCGACCGAGGCGGCCGGAAGGTGGAGCGTGTTCACGAGGAAGGGAACGAACAGGACGCCGACCGCGCCGGTGCCGAGGGACGCGACACCGAACGCCATCACGATGGCGAGGAGCGCGCGCGTGCCGAGCACCAGGGAGAGCCCGTCACGGAGGTCCCGCATCACCCCGCGCCGCGAGCCGGACTTCGCGGGAGAGCTGCCGGCATCCGGCACCCCCGCCGAGGCGCTCATTCCCGCCACGCACGCCGCCGAGGCCGCGAAGCTCACGGCGTCGAGCGCGAAGGCCGGCCAGCCGCTCTTCGCCATCGGGATGAGCACTCCGGCCAGCGCCGTCCCGGCCAGGCCGCTCACGATCTGCGTGGTCTGAAGGAGCGAGTTGGCCGAGAGCAGCGCGTCGGGCGCGACCAGGGCCGGGGTCAGGGCGGCCCGGGCCGGACTGAAAAAGACGCTCACGACGACGTGGAGGAGTCCCAGCAGGTAAAGGAGCCAGAGGTCCTCGGGGCCTCGAACCAGCAGGAAGCCCAGCACGATCGCGGCGCGGAGGAGGTCGGAGCCGATCATGGTGCGCCGCCGGTTCCACCGGTCGGCCATGACGCCGGCGAAGAGGCCGAGCACCAGCTGCGGCAGGGCCAGCACCACCGACAGCGTGGCGATCATCGTGGTCGAGCCGGTCAGCCGGTTGATGGTCAGGATGAGGGCGAGCCAGGTGAGGCTGTCTCCGGTCTGAGAGATCCCCTGCGCGATCCAGAGCAGCCGGAAGTCCCGGCTTCGGAGCGCCGCTCCGGCGCCGTGCGTTCCGCTCACGCGCCGCCCTCTTCGCCGAGACGGTCCACGTGCACGAGGAACTCCGAAGCGTAACGGCCCCTCCCGTCCCTGACCCAGAGGGCGTCGGGACCGGGGCGCATCTCGGTCACGTGCATCCGTCCCGCGCCATCCACCGACCGGCGCAGGAGGTCGAGAAACGCCGGCGAGCCCAGGTTGACGTAGAACGGCTTGGGCTCCCGGTCGCTGTGGACGAAGACATGTTCCGGCAGGCCGTGGGCGCGGACCCACCGGCGCGCGGCGAGGAATCGCTCCTCCGCCGTCGCCCCCGAGGGCATCTCCTCCTCCGCGAAGACCCACCTCCGCCGGAAGAGCACCACGTTGCCGTATCGAAACCGGGGCCATATCCGGATCTCCGGATCGTCGAAGCCGGGCAAGAGTCCGAGCGGCTGCAGATCCTGCTCGCCCACCATCGTGAGGAACTGGACGAAGCCCTCGGGATTGATGCCGCTCGAGATGACAGGCAGGATGTCGATCCCGCGCGAGACCGAGCGCAGCGCGAACCGCCCGGCCGCGGAATCCCACGCGGCGGTGAGGTCCGCGAGCGGAACCGCCTCGTGTCCCTCGGTCGCGCGGTCGCCCGGAAGCTCGATCTCCAGGCGAAAGAGCGGGGGGCGGAGCCCCGCGTTCGCCGTGCGCCCGCCGTGCATGAACGTGATCTCGGCGAGCTCCGCGCCAGGCCGGGCGCGGCGCGCCCACCCCTCGCGCAGCGCGCCGACGATCGGATTCGCTTCCGCCGCGCCGCCGTGCAGGTGGGCAAGCCGGGCGACCGAGAGCCCCGCTCCGGGAAAGATCGAGTTCAGGCAGAGGCGCGCGGAGGAAGCGGCGACCTCGTCGGAGGACGCCGCCTCGACCTGGAAGAGCGCGGCGCAGGAGAATCGGGGCACCGCTCCGTCGCCGGCGATCTCGATCCAGTCCTCGTCGCACAGCGCCACTTCCTCGGTGCCCGCGTTCGCGGCCTCCCGGGCGCGGCGCGTGAAGAACGCCTTCGCCCGCTCGAAGGCGCGGCCCGCTTCCGCGCGGCGCGGGGAAGGGGCAGAGCCCGCCGCGGCGGAGGTGAACGCCGCAAGGGGCTTCCGCGGCGCCGGCTCGAAAAGACCGTGATAGAAGTCGAGCGCCGGGATCGGCGTGTCCGGGGGGTAGCGCTTCAGGAACCGGGCCGCGTACGTCTCGCGGGTCAGCGCTTCGGGGTAGATCCCTCCATAGAAGCGGGCATACGCGGGCAACAGCCGTTCCAGGTCGCGGAGCAGAGTTCGGGGTAGCCGGACGCGAAGCGCCGTCGCCGCGTCGCAGCGGATCGCGTCGTCCTCGGAGAGCGGCCGCGAGCGAGGGAGCGCGGCGAGGTGCCTGGTGAGGCCGTCGATCCGGTCCGGGATCGCTTCCGGCGCCAAGCGCGCCATCGCGTCCACCTCGGCCTCGATCGTTTCGAGGCCGGCGGCCCACGAAGCGCCGGGGCATCGCGCCGCGAGCGCGCGAAGCGGCCTCCGTTCGCTCCAGGGGATCTCCACCTCGCCGATCAGGACGCCGCGCTCCACGAGCTTGGCGTAGAAAGGCCCGACGTCCTGGCC